>JANXYS010000350.1 GCA_025355935.1 Chitinophagales bacterium
ATCACGGGTTCGAATCCCGTACGTGGTACTGCAAACCTCCCTTTCCTTGGGGGGTTTTTTATTTCAGGACATCATTTTTAGTTTATACAAATAAGATATTGTTCACATCTGGCATTCACTCTCCCCGGCTTCTCATTCTGGTCCTGTTTTTGGTATATTCGTAGGAACCTAGCCTTCTGAGCCTCATGCGTAAGTTATACTTAACCGTTTTATTGTTACTATCCGTATGCTTAGTCGGGGCCCAAACCGTCAGTTTTACTTACGAATCTGTAAGTGGCGTTTTTTGTAATCCCGCTGAGATTAGGTTTCATGCCAGTTCAAGCTCGCCTGTTATTGGCTTTAAGTGGGATTTTGGCGATGGTCAGACTAGTAACTTATCAGATCCTTACATAACTTATAATTCTCCCGGAACATATACAGTCAGGCTACTTGGAATTTTCCAAAATACTACGTCTCAAACTTCCCAGGTAATTACAATCAACCCAAGCGTTACAGTTTCTCTAACAGCAGATCGAAATTATATTTGCCAACCCGGTGTTGTTAATTTTACTGCAAGCGGCAGTGGAAACTTTAATAGTTTCGAATGGACTTTTGGCGATGGGACGACGACAATCACTCCTACCCCCACAACAGCACATAATTATTCAGCATACGGAAATTTCATCGCAAAAGTAAAGGCAATTGACGTTGGCGGCTGCTTCGGCATCGCTAGTTATACCATCGATGTAAAGAAGGCTCCTTTGTCAGGTTCTGCAAGCCCATTACTGGGATGTATTCCTGCACTCGTCAATTTTTCTGCTTCCGCCACGCTTCCTAATGGTGATGGGGTTGCCAATTACAGTTGGGATTTTGGTGATGGCAGTGTTTCAAATACCTTGCTGGGTAATACTTCGTATACCTATACTAACACCGGTAAGTATAAGGCAAAGGTGACGATTACCACCAATGAAGGATGTATCTCTGACTTTATGTTTCCCCCGCTTGCATATGGCACACCGCCAGTTAACTTGATTTCTTATGCGCCGAAATATCAGTGGTGCGGTTCCGAAGATGTTACGTTGGTTGCAAAGGCTCCCCTGGCTAATAGCTATGTATGGGACTATGGCGACGGCCAAACGGAAACTAAACTTGACACTATTACTTTCCACCGCTATGGAAAACTTGGAATGAAAACTATCACCGTTACGCCTTTGTTTAACGGTTGCCCGGGAGCCGCGCAAAATATACAAGTGAATATTGTGGGAGTAATATCCTCTTTTAATTATCAGAATACATGTACTGCGCCTACGCGCTTTACCTTTACAAACACAACCCAGGGTAATGCATCGAGCATTTTGTGGAATTTTGGGGATGGGTCACCTACAAGCACCGCGGTTAACCAGGTGCATACTTTTCCACCGAGTGGAAGCTTCAATGTTAGCCTGGCTGTTGTCGACAGTATTACAGGTTGCGGAGATATTTTCTATCGTGACATTTTTACCGCTACTCCAACGCTTATTAATGGAGACTCGTTTGTCTGTCGGAACAGTGTAACGGTGTTCTCAATTCAAAATAATTACTCAAATCCTTCTGCTGCTTACAATTGGAATGTACTGGGGGTCTCTGAAAACAGCGCTGTTGCCACATTCCCTATCCGGCCTGTGACTTTCGGAAATTTTACGAATAATTTTGTGATTATAGATAATGGTGCATCTTATTGTCCTGATACAGTGTTTTTAAATAAGTCGCTTCTTGTTAAAGGACCCAATCTTAGTTATACTTCCGACGCCAATACTTGTGTGAATGCTCCCTACATGATTAAGAATACGTCCACCCCTTACCTTGCTTCTGATCCTATAATATTCAGTTCCTGGAACTACGGTACTTCTTCTGTTAGTGACACCAGTATGCAACCAGGTATTATAAAGTATCCTTCTCCGGGGGATTATCAAATTAAGCTCATTGCAAAAGACAAGGCAGGCTGTGTCGATAGTTTAAGCAAATTTGTTCATGTATTTCCGACTCCTTTTCTTCGAATTTTCCCCCGTACCCTTACATTATGCCAAGGGAAGGCGGATACTCTCATCGCCTATCACAGCGATTCGCTAATGTGGTCGCCAGCTGGTTCTGTTAGCAGTACTACTAAAGACACGGTCCTTGCCAATCCGTCCTCGAGTACAGTGATCTTTGGTGTAGCATCTAATACCTACGGATGTAGCGCGCGTGATAGTTCCATAGTTACCGTTTACAAACCGTTCACAGCGGTCGCATCCGCTTCAAGTGCGTCAGTTTGTGTAAATACCTCCGTTACTCTTTCGGTTACTCCTCCAGGTAAGAGAGTAAGCTGGTCGCCATCTTCCGGGCTTTCGGATTCTACGGCATATACAACCTCCGCTACGCCACTTTTTACAACTACCTACGTGGCCAGGCTTACTGATTCGATTGGTTGTTTTAGCAGCCAGGCGTCTGTGAATGTAATTGTGAAATCTTTACCACTTGTTAACGCCGGACCAGATCAATTACTGCCATATGGAGCAACATTTACATTAGCCCCAACATTCAGTGATAACGTCAAATCGTTTTCCTGGTCGCCTGCAACAAATCTAAGTTGTTCAAATTGCGCTAAGCCAACAGGCAATGCCTACCGATCCGAAACTTATACTCTAAAAGTCACAAGCGACAGCGGCTGCGTAGCTCAGGATGCGGTAAACATTGCTATTGAATGTAAATATGCGAATCTCCTAATGCCCACGGCTTTTACCCCTAACAATGATGGTACCAATGACATATTTTATCCAATGACCCGTGGTATCAGGGAAATTACCCGGTTTGCAGTATATGATCGCGCAGGGACGCTTATGTTTGAGGCAAAAAATTTCATCCCAAATGACCGTACATTCGGATGGAACGGCAGGTACCGCGGGGCCGAACAACCAGGGGGTGCTTACGTTTACTTAATGGAAGCATTGTGTGAACAAAATGAATCACTGTTAAAAAAAGGAACTATCATCCTTTTGCGCTAACATTTACTTAGCATCCGGTGGTTGAAATATATTCAATCAAATTTATCTTTATCTTTTCCCCTACGTTTCGTAAATTTGCCTCGCAAAAAGCAATTCACATTTAATAAATAGTTAGTTATGAGTACAGTTAAAGTTGCCATCAACGGATTTGGTAGAATAGGCCGCCTTGTTTTCCGTCAGATTTATAATATGGAAGGAATTGACGTAGTTGCAATCAATGATCTTACAAGTCCGGCTGTATTAGCTCACCTTTTAAAATACGATAGTGCTCAGGGCCGGTTTGGCGTTGAGGTAACCCATACAGAAGATTCAATCATCGTTAACGGTAATGCCGTTAAAATTCACGCTCAGAAAGATCCTGCCCAAATTCCCTGGGGTGCCGATGATGTAGATGTGGTAATCGAAAGCACTGGTTTCTTTACAGATAAAGACAAGGCAGCCGCACACTTAACTGCGGGAGCAAAAAGAGTGGTAATTTCTGCCCCGGCTACCGGAGATCTTAAGACTGTCGTGTATAATGTTAATCACGAAATCCTGGATGGTAGCGAGACTATCATAAGCTGTGCAAGTTGTACTACCAATTGCCTGGCACCTATGGCCAAAGTTCTCAATGATAAATTCGGTATTATCACCGGTATCATGAGTACCATCCACGCTTATACGAATGATCAAAATACGCTCGATGCTCCACATCCAAAAGGAGATCTTCGCAGGGCAAGGGCTGCTGCCGCTAATATCGTTCCTAATAGTACCGGGGCTGCTAAAGCAATCGGATTAGTTTTACCCGAGTTGAAAGGTAAACTTGATGGCGGTGCTCAGCGTGTGCCCGTTATCACTGGCTCTGTAACCGAATTATATAGTGTTCTTGAAAAGCAGGTAACTCCTGAAGAAGTTAATGCAGCGATGAAATCTGCCAGCAATGAAAGCTTTGGATACACAGAAGATGAAATTGTAAGCAGTGACGTTATTGGTATTACCTATGGTTCCTTGTTTGACGCTACTCAAACTAAAGTTCAGAGAATTGGCGATCATCAGCTTGTAAAAACTGTTAGCTGGTACGATAATGAAAATAGTTATGTCAGCCAGTTAGTGCGTACAGTAAAGCATTTTGCAGGTTTAATTAATAAATAATATTCGTACAGTATTATTGTTACTGCTTAATTGAGACCTTTCATAAATAAGCGCGGGTATGAATTTCAAATTTTTTCAAAGCTTCCTTTTACTGGAAGCTTTGTTAGTTTTAGTATCTTTAATTTTCATTTACCGGCCTTGAGAAACTGCACAAACTTTTTTCAATCTAAACATCGTATACATGAGTGATTTCTCATCTTTTGATTTTACCGGACACAGAGCATTAGTAAGAGTAGATTTTAATGTGCCTCTAGATGACCAATTCAATATAACGGACGACACCAGGATGACGGCAACTATTCCAACAATAAAAAAAATATTGGAAACAGGTGGCTCTGCCATATTAATGAGCCATCTTGGGCGCCCTAAAGATGGTCCTGCCGACAAATATTCACTAAAACACCTGGTAAAACATCTGCAGGAATTATTAGGCGCCAACACAAAAGTTTTTTTTGCTGATGACTGTATCGGCGATCAGGCGGGTATGAATGCGTCTATGTTGCGGGGTGGGGAGGTATTATTACTGGAGAATCTTCGTTTTTACAAGGAAGAGGAACAGGGTGATAAAGGATTTGCAGAAAAGCTTTCTAAACTCGGTGATGTATATGTCAACGATGCATTTGGAACGGCGCATCGCGCTCACGCATCAACAGCAGTAATTGCCGAATTCTTTCCGAAAGATAAAAGGATGTTCGGGCTTCTTATGGAAGCCGAAGTTAAAAGTGCGGAAAAAGTATTGCACCAATCGGAAAAGCCATTTTGCGCTATCATTGGTGGTGCTAAGGTATCGGACAAGATATTAATCATAGAAAACTTACTCGAGCGGGCGACTGACATTATCATAGGCGGCGGTATGGCATATACGTTTCTGAAAGCCCGCGGTGGGAAAATTGGAAATTCACTTTGTGAGGATGATCGCATGGATACAGCTTTAGAAATTTTGGAAAAGGCCAGGCAAAAGAATGTAAGTATTCACCTCCCGGAGACTTCTGTGATAGCCGATAAATTCGCTGCCGATGCCAATAGCAAAGAATCGCCTAGCGATCAAATACCCGATGGATGGATGGGCCTTGATATCGGCGGTAAAGCAATAGGGATTTTCAGCGAAATTATTAGTAAGTCGAAAACAATTTTATGGAATGGTCCAATGGGTGTTTTTGAAATGGATAAATTTGCTGCCGGTACAAAAGCAATAGCCCTTGCGGTGGCTGACGCTACAGCTAATGGCGCTTTTAGTCTTGTTGGAGGAGGTGATAGTGTAGCCGCGGTGAACAAATTTAACCTGTTTGATAAAGTGAGTTATGTGAGCACTGGCGGCGGCGCCTTGCTTGAATATTTTGAAGGGAAAGAGTTGCCGGGCATTGCGGCGATAAAATAGTTACAAAAAATGACCGGGCGATTATAGCCCGGTTTTTTCATTTAAGACAATCAGTATATTTTCTCATCACCCTACTTTCTCCAAAGTAATTCGCTGGTTCACCCAAACGTCTTTTGTTATAACGGCCGCTCGTTTCGATTCATTAACACAGATCTTTATTTTTTGACTCAACTCAACGAAGACATTAACTTAACGTTAAGGAGCCTGAACAGACATTTTAATTCTTAAATATTTAAAGTGCTTTGATTGATCAAATCACTATTTTTATGTTCTTAATCTTTAAATCGAAATAACATGAAAGGAGGACTTTTAATTTTATTAGGCGTTGTTGTTATCGTCTTATTTATGGGATGCAACGGTTACAATGGTTTAGTAAAACAGGATGAAAGCGTAAAAAAAGCCTGGGCAAACGTTCAGACAGAATATCAGAACAGGAGTGATCTTGTAGGTAACCTGGTCAACACCGTAAAAGGTGCGGCTAATTTTGAACAGAAAACTCTTACCGACGTGGTAGAAGCCAGGG
>JANXYS010000524.1 GCA_025355935.1 Chitinophagales bacterium
TTTTCATCCAGTTGTTGGTTTATACGCAACAGAACTGCAGCTTCTGATGAATGATCGCGTTGCATAGTTCGGTTTATCCGCAATGCAAGGGGTGCACTAATACCGATAACATAATCAAGATAATTATGACTACCTGTCTCAAATATTAGAGCTGCTTCTTTTATAATATAGGGTGACGTCTGTTCACCTATCCATTCGTTTGCATCGTCAATCGTTGCAGGATGAACAATAGAATTTAGTAGGCTTAGTAAAGCTGGATTATCAAAAACCCGGGTGGCGAGTGCAGAACGATCGAGAATATTGTGCTGGTAAATGTCTGCCCCAAAATGATTTACAATCTGCTGTCGAACCTGGACGTTTTCATTCATGATCCTTTTCGCGGCATCATCTGCATAATAAACAGGAATGCCGAGAATTTCGAAAATTCTGGCAATAGTAGTCTTACCACTGCCAATACCACCAGTAAGGCCAATCTTTAAGATGTTAAAAACCTGTGATATAAAAAAATATTTGAGAATCAGGAATTAAAAATCCAGACAACAATTTGTAAGCCCTAATTCCTGATTTAACCTAAAATTATTACTTAGCAACTTCTGCAGGCTTGTTAACATTCGCTGTCCATTCCATACTAATGGCACTCCTTTCGATTTTAATATAACTGCCCGGACTGGTTTCCATTTCTATGGTTCCATCATCATTGACCTTGTTGATTTTTCCATGAATACCGGCGATAGTTACAATCTTGTCTCCTTTCTGAAGGTCGCTGATAAACTGCTTTTGTTGTTTGGCCTTTTTTGCCTGGGGGCGAATCATAAAAAAGTAAAATACTACGATCATTCCGCCCATCATAATTAATGTGCTGGTACTGCCCCCCTTGGCGTCGCCCTGACCCATCATCAGGAAAATACTTAATAATTGCATGTTTGTTTTTTTATACTTTAAAGTGAAAGAATCGATTTATTGACCGGCTTTGGCAACTACTTCGCCTGTAAGTAATAGCTCAGGGAACGACGGTTGAACGTTTGCTGTAACCGTCACGGTTTTGTGAGCCTGGCCAACCCTGTTCGAACTGTTGAACTTAATTTTAATGTAACCAATTTCTCCTGGTAATACAGGTTGTTCTGGCTTCTCCGGCACAGTACAGCCGCAACTGGCTGTCGCATTTGTAACTATAAGGGGATTGGTTCCGGTGTTTTTGAAGCGATAGCTGTACTCCACCAGTTCTCCATCTGTAACTTTCCCAAAATTATAGACACTGTCAATAAGTTGAACAGTAGTGAGGGCGGGAGCTGTGCTATTTTTAGCTTGGTTTTCATTAGCAGAAACCTGGGCCATTTTATCTTTGTTCCGTACATCACATCCCGAAAAAATCGAAATCACGCAACCAATTAAAACAATTGTTTTTAGCATCCTACTTAGTTTAATTTTAAAGAGTACTGTTCCTAAAGCTTATTTTCTCAATTTTATTTTCTGCTGCAAGCTCTTTGTGAATATTATCCAGTAAGCCGTTTACGAACTGACCACTTTGTGGAGTACTATATGCCTTTGCCAGATCTATATATTCGTTAATGGTAACTTTGGTTGGAATGGTTTCAAAATAAAGAAATTCGCATACGCCCATCTGAAGCAGGATCATATCGAGTGAAGCGATGCGGTCTGCATCCCAATTTTTCAACTTAGGCTTTATTAGTTCCAGACTTTGATCAGCCTTTTCAATAACAGTTGTTAGCAATCCCCTTGCAAAGTCCCATTTTTCTTTGCTAAGAATATCATGAAAACTTTGAACTCCAGGCTTTCCGAGGTAATTCAACACCAGTGCCTGCATCATCTCAGCATCGTCATCCCAATTGATAAAATACTCCTCTACATGATTGATAAAATCATCATTCGGAAGCATGAGATTGTTGAATATAATTTCCAGGATTTTCTTTTCATTTTTTTTATCTCTGCTCTGAACCTCCACATATTCCTCATATTCGGGGGTTTTCACCAGTTGCTGATAAGTCTTTTTAAGAAGTTCAATGTCCACAATTGCAGAAAGTTTTTCTTCCGCCACTACTGATTTAAAGCTGCTGTCATCAAGTATCTTCCATAAATGCTCGTTGCCTGCAACCTTAGTACTGATGTTCAGATCAGCGGCCGTGGGAAGATGTTTGCTGGCTTTTTTACGGGCGTCGGTTTCAGCATACCGAGCTACCTCTGTTATAAAATATACTAAATAACTAAAAAGCCTCCGGGTAAGTTCAATTTTTTTTGTAAGAATAGAGATGGCTTCTGCCGGATGGGTATTATCACTTACACTATCGATGCTATACAAGGTTTGCATCACTTTCACCCGTATATTTCTTCTGCTTATCATCTCGAAAGAACTTTATTAAGAGCGCAAATTTAAGGGTTTAAAAACTTGTACCTGTTGTTTCTTGCGTAGAAATCGGGTTAAATGAAAAATTGTCTTTTAAAAACTGACAATAAGGTGAATATCTGCCAACTCTTCTTTTATAATGCTTTGGTATAATTTTAGCCTACTTTCGCATACCTAAAAAAGGTGTTACATTTTAAAACTAATCAAAAAATTGAATTATGGCTAAAAAGCAATCTGGCATTACTCCATTACACGACAGAGTAATTGTAAAACCAGCTGCGGCTGAAGAGAAATCTGCAGGCGGAATCATTATTCCAGACACGGCAAAAGAGAAACCACAACGCGGCGAGGTGATTGCTGCCGGTCCTGGAAAAATCGACGAACCAACTACTGTTAAACCGGGTGATAAAGTACTTTATGGTAAATACGCAGGTACAGAGTTAACGGTTGAAGGTATTGAATACCTTATCATGAGAGAAAGCGACATATTAGCAATCGTATCTTAATACATATTCACTGGCCAATAAGGCCTTGGAATATCTACACATTATCCGGTATCCCGGAATCAGTTAACTAAATAATTAAAATTAATACAATGGCAAAAATGATATTTTTTGATATTGAGGCCCGGAACAAAATGAAGAAGGGTGTCGATACACTTGCAAATGCAGTGAAAGTAACGCTCGGTCCAAAGGGACGTAACGTTGTTATCGAGAAAAAGTTTGGTGCTCCGCAGGTTACAAAAGACGGGGTTACTGTTGCGAAAGAAATTGAACTTGAAGATCCTATTGAAAACATGGGAGCACAGATGGTGAAAGAAGTTGCGTCAAAAAC
>JANXYS010000395.1 GCA_025355935.1 Chitinophagales bacterium
GCCCTTCGCAGACCGGATATAATCCTGCTTGATATAAATATGGGAAACATTAACGGCGGTAATATTTGCAGGGCTATTAAGGCAGATAAATCTACCAGGGACATCCCGGTATTAATACTTTCCGGGAATAAAGATGTTGCCCAGATAGCGCAGAATTGCGGGGCTGATGCCTGGCTGCAAAAGCCGTTTAAAATCGATCATGTACTTGCAGAAATACAACGGTTTACACGCTCAGCAGCCTAATGTTTTTCGATATATGCATCACATCATCTACGCTTTTACTTTCACATTTTTTTGTTTACATTTTCTTTTCAGCTATTTTTAACGACCAAAAAAATCGACATGTTAAAACTCAATCCATATTTAAATTTTGCGGGTAAAACTGAAGCCGCATTCAACTTCTACCGGTCTGTATTCGGTGGTGAATTTGCCATGGTTCAACGTTATAAAGACTCTGGCCATGGAGATGATATGTCGCCGGAAGACAAAGAAAAGATTATGCATATTGCATTACCTGTTGGCAACCAGGTAATCCTGATGGGAACTGACACAATCGAAGCTTTTGGTCAGACCTTAAAAGAAGGTGATAATTTTTCGTTATCCATCAGTACCAGCTCGGAAGAAGAAGCACAAAAGATTTATAACGGACTTGCCGTTAATGGAAAGTCGACCATGCCACTGGAAAAAACATTTTGGGGAGCATATTTTGGTATGCTGACCGATCAGTTCGGGATTCAATGGATGGTGAGTTTCGATGAAAAAGATAAATAGAAAGGTATGCCAGATGCACAGTACAGTTTGGACCCGTGGCTAGGAGCTTCGAGAGCATGAACAGGTGCATTTTAGAAGGATGCCGCACCATCTCCAAAAACTTATGTTCATGCTTTTTTTATAAATATAGAGGTTTTAGAGGTGTCATCTTGAGGTGTCAACTTTGGGTGTCACCTTGAGGTGTCAACCTTTAAAGGTTGACACCTATTCATCAGGCACCTATTTCGTTCCGTACATTGCCGGATCAAGTGCATGCGGCGTCCACATTTCGAGAAAAAAAGCATCTTGTTTATCATACGACCCCATTGCCGTCTTCGAGGTATTCACTGTTCTGCGTATGCAGGCGGTTCCCCTCCGGATCAAAAATCACGAAGGTTGGGAAACCAAAGCGCTGCGGGT
This sequence comes from Chitinophagales bacterium, assembly GCA_025355935.1. Taxonomy (GTDB): domain Bacteria; phylum Bacteroidota; class Bacteroidia; order Chitinophagales; family Chitinophagaceae; genus Ferruginibacter. The sequence continues at coordinate 1,171 of JANXYS010000395.1, forward strand.
ATCCAAGCGTTGGAAATATTCGCTGGGGGTACAGAATACTAATACGTTTGGCATCCCGCTTATCCGGACGCAAAAATTATCCCTTTCCTGGCATAGAGGGCCTTACTTCAACTTTACTCGGCAGTGTACGCGGATTCATGTTCAACAGGTCGAGCACGAGCTGCCCGATATCTTCCGGCTGTATCTTCCAGGAATCAGCATCTGATGGCACGTGGTCATTGAAATTGGTAGCTACCGAGCCAGGCATAATCGTAGACACCTTAATACCAAGAGGTCGAAGGTCAAGCATTACCGCCTGGGTGAAGCCTACAAGACCGAACTTGCTGGCATTATAAGCAGAGGCCTTTTCGAAAAAATTAGTCCCGGCTAAACTGGCAATCGTAATAATGTAACCTTTTGTTTTTTTCAAAGGTTCAATACTCGCTTTAACGCTGTTGAACACGCCTGTAAGATTGGTATTGATCGTTTCATTCCACTCTTCAATGGTTAAATCCTGTATGGAGGCAAAATGGCCAACGCCGGCATTAGCTACCAGTACGTCGAGCTGCCCAAAGTGTGATTCGACTGCCGATATAGCCGTTACTTCTGATTCATGCGAACTTACATCCGACTCCAATGCCAATATTTTGGAGGGATCTGGGCTTAATTCTAATGCCGCTTTCTGCGCAGAAGCTAGCGTACGGCTACTGATGGCAACTCTCATTCCGGCGGCCAGCAATTTGGCTGCAGTACCATATCCTATTCCTTTTGATCCGCCAGTGATATAGGCCACTTTTCCATTTAAATTATTCATTACTATTAAGTTTTATTAAAATTATTATTGTAATACCTCAATCGCTGGGCCAAAATTATTTAATTAAAAATCACTTCCGGTCTTGTTGCGCCTCTTTATAATTTAGGTAGATGTCTACGAGCGAATTGAAATTCAATAAGAAATACAAAACAAATATGCCCAGCCAGGGTAGTTGAATGTAGGGTATGTATACCGGAC
>JANXYS010000528.1 GCA_025355935.1 Chitinophagales bacterium
TATATTGTCAGGCTACTTTCATGAGTGAAAACCACCCCTGAGACATATGAACCCTAAAGCATCAGTTACAATATTTGTGCAATTCGTGTTTAAAATTCGTGATTCAAAAAAATAATCAAGTTTAAGGAAAGTAAAAATGAACTTGAAGTGGTGTTGGGAACCGAAGCAGCAATCATAATACTGGCTTGCCTATCAGCTTGATGGTTGGTACCGCGAGATCGCGAAGTGAACTCCATTCGTGTAATTTGAATCATTCGTCGTTTAATTCGTGCTAAAAAAAATCGTGTCAAATTATATAATTTGCATTAACATTTTCCTCTTTCTTTGTGCATCGTCATTATTTTGAGTAGTAGTTTCCTTTAACACGAATTACGCTAATTCCACTAATTCGCCGTTTAATGAACAGAACAGTATTTGTATAGGGCCACAGTTATTGCACGAATTCTTCCCTCCTGAACGGAGGGATGATCTGCGATCCGCGGATGGGCATTGATGCGGTGTAGGTGAAAGGAATTTCTGCAACCAACATCAGCCTGAACGTTGGTTCCAGCGAGTTCACGAAGTGAACTCCATTCGTGTAATTGGATTTATTCGTCCTCTAATTCGTGCTAAAACAAAATTTGCGTTCACGCGCTTTGTGTTTGCTTCAGCAGAACCTAATTCGTTGAATTCGTGTATAAAATTCGTGTTTCCCTTTTTCTCTTTCTTTGTGCTTCTTTGCGATTTTATGTCGCCGTGGCGAAAAAAATCTGGATTCGTTTTTGCTGCCTTTCACTCTTACATAATAACATTAAATATAAAATATGAACAAAAGAATTCTAGGCAACAGCGGTCTCGAGGTATCAGCACTAGGACTCGGTTGCATGGGCATGAGCTTTGCCTATGGTGCCGCGCCTGATAAACAGGAGATGATAAACTTGTTACATGCCGCGGTGGATCGGGGCATTACTTTTTTCGATACGGCAGAAGTGTACGGTCCGTTCCTTAACGAGGAATTATTGGGGGAGGCACTTAAGGCGCGTCGCGATAAGATTGTGATCGCTACTAAATTTGGCTTTAAGGATGGGTCAACCAGTCTTGGTCTTGATAGCAGGCCGGACAGCATTCGGGCAGTAACGGAGGCGTCGTTAATGCGATTAAAAACCGATGTGATTGATCTCCTGTACCAGCATCGCGTAGACCCTGCAGTGCCAATAGAAGATGTGGCCGGAACCGTGAGAGACCTCATCAAGGAAGGGAAGGTGAAACACTTCGGATTATCAGAAGCCGGCGTAGATAATATCCGTAGAGCACATGCCGTACAACCAGTGGCTGCAGTTCAAAGTGAGTACTCGCTATGGTGGCGCGAACCGGAAGAAAAACTGTTCGCAACGCTTGAAGAATTAGGGATAGGATTTGTGCCGTTTAGTCCGCTGGGAAGGGGTTTCCTAACGGGGAAGATAGACGAGAACACCAAGTTTGAAAAAGATGATTTCCGCGTGAATATCCCGCGCTTTTCACCTGAGGCGCGCAAGGCGAATCAGTCACTGGTGAAAGTATTAGAGAACCTTGCTAAAGAAAAATCAGCTACGCCGGCACAGGTAGCACTTGCCTGGCTCCTGGCGCAAAAGCCATGGATCGTACCGATACCGGGCACTACAAAATTGCATCGTCTTGAAGAAAATATTGGCGCGGTTAATTTGGTACTTACGGAAGAAGATTTGAAACAGATCGAACAGTCCACCGCCGAAATAAGAGTTGCGGGGGACAGATATCCGGCGCATATGATGGAAAAGGTGGATAAGTAGACATGAAGTGTTCAGCCCCGAATATTTTTTGAAACACGAATTTTTGCGCACGAATTAAGAATTTTTAAACACGGATTTTGAAGGCACGAATTACAATAATTACGATTATTAATTTTTACAAATCCTGCGCGACAAACAAACACAGATATGTCCACACAAACTGTTCGCTGGCGATCGTTAGTGAGGCATATCAATTTCCTCCGTGCTCCCGCATTTTGCATATTGCTAATTGCGCATTGCCTTTTGCTTTTCATTACCTTTAAAACTCAGTAAACTCCCTTTATATGTCTCAAACAAGGCGCGAATTTATACAACATACCAGCGCCGCCACGCTTGCGGTTTGGCTGGGCTTTTCTACTAAAGGTTATGCAGGGATGGTTACCGATATTGCCACTGCTAAAAACTTCACGCCATACATCATGGTGGAGAGTACCGGGGCAATTACGATTTTTAATATAAAGCCTGAAATGGGACAAGGAACTTTTCAAGCTATGCCTGCAATGCTTGCGGAAGAATTTGAAGTTTCGCTAAGCCAGGTAACCATCAAAAATACGAATGGCGAAAAGCAATTTGGAAAAGGTCAGAGCGCGGGTGGCAGTTCGTCTATCCGAACCAATTATACAGAATTCAGGAGAATGGGTGCCTCCGCGAAGGAGGTCTTTATTACCGCCGCCGCCACTAAATGGGGTGTGGATACTTCCAGTTGTTATGCAGAAAATGGAACTGTCATTCATAAGCCTACCATGCGCACTGCCAGTTACGGCAGCCTGGTGGAAGAAGCCGCTAAACTCGATCTTCCGAAGGATCCAAAATTAAAAGATCCGAAAGATTTTAAGATTATCGGCAAAATGAAAAACCGGCCTGATGTACCAATGAAAACAAATGGCAAGGCTGTATTTGGAATTGATGCGCAGGTAGAAGGAATGGTATACGCTACGATAGAACGATGCCCTGTAATTGGTGGCACCTTAAAAAGCTTCGATGCGGCGACAGCGCTGGCAATGCCTGGCGTACAAAAGGTTGTAGAAGTTGAAAGAATTATGGGGCGGCATCATTCTACCGGTGTGGCCGTAATCGCTAACTCTTACTGGAATGCAACGCAGGCCCGTGCTAAATTAAAAATTGAATGGGATACAAAGGGCTTCGAAAAATTTAATTCAACGCAGTACGAGGAACAACTCCGACAACTTGCAAAGGAGCCAGGCATAAGGGATAAAAATATAGGTGATGTGAATGCAGTAACCATTCTTCCAAAAAATATGGTAGAAGCATTTTATGAAACACCCATGGTGGCGCATCATGCTATGGAACCCATGAATTGCATTGCGCAGGTGCGCGGTGATAAACTGGAATTGTGGACGTCGACGCAGGTGCCAAGCAGTCTGACGGGGGATGGCAGCAACG
>JANXYS010000459.1 GCA_025355935.1 Chitinophagales bacterium
CACGCGCTGGAAGTAGAAGGCACCTTCGACGATTGCCAGCGGATGGTGAAGCAGGCTTTTGCAGATGAAGCATTAACCAGCGAGGTATTTCTTACCTCTGCCAATTCAATCAATGTAGCCAGGTGGCTACCGCAACAATTCTATTACTTTTTTGCCTGCAAGCAATGGAGGGAAACGGAGGCTCCAGTGATATCTGTACCAAGTGGCAACTTTGGAAATATTTGTGCGGGCATCCTGGCTTATCGTGCAGGCCTTCCCGTTAAACATTTTATTGCGGCATGCAACGCAAATGATGTAGTGCCTTCGTTTTTTAAAAACGGTGAATACAATCCTAAACCTTCCGTCTCCACTATTTCGAATGCTATGGATGTAGGCGATCCAAGTAATTTCATCAGAATTTTAGAAATTTTCTCAGGCGATTTAGAAACGCTGCGCTCTGTAGTATCCTCCGTTAGTGTGTCAGATGAAGTAACAAAAGATATCCTCAAGGAAGTATTTGAAAAAGAAAATTATTTACTGGATCCACATGGAGCGGTCGGCTACTATGCGCTCAGGGAATACCTTGCCCAGCATGCAAATGATAAAGGCATCATCATAGAAACTGCGCATCCCGTAAAATTTTATGATGTTGTTGAACCGGTTATAGGAACCGGCGTTCCAATTCCGGATACAGTTGCATCGCAGCTAAGTTTAGAGAAGAAGTCGCACAAAATTGAAGCGGATTACAATTTGTTGAAACATTTTCTGGAACAGGCTAATTTGTAAATGCCAATTTTATTCGTAAGCTTGAATGTCTATAATTCAGGTAATTAATTCCATACTCTCCGCCTTTAAAATAATTTGATGACCGGGGCCGTACTCTTATTACATTACCCGTGAGCAAACAACTTTATTCCGCATCAAATTGTCCTTGTAATTTTCCGTTACCAATAGCACGCTTTAAAAGCAGCATTTTTAAAATTGTATTACTCTAGTATATAAAGTATCTACAATGAAATTCTATTTTACAATTTCCGCTTTGGATTTCTATGACATAAAAAAGTTTTTCTTTGGCTTTTTTAAGCGGCTTTGTTCACATATTCTTTTCCGTTATTCACACAGGACAGTACACGTGCTAACAATTTATTTCTTACAGCATTTAGTACGCTCATTTTGTTTTTTCCCTCAGCTACTTTTCTTTCATAATATGCTTTTATATCATGGTCAAGTTTAATGGCTGATAATGATGCCATGTGCAGGTTACACTTCAGTTTTTTATTACCCATAAAATGCACTTTTGTTTTTCCTCTTACACTACTTCCAGAGGAATATTCAAAAGGCGCCACGCCACAATAACAGGCTAACTTTCTAACATCATTCATTTCCGTAAACCCATTTGTATGGATCATTAAATTTATTGCAGTAACAAATCCAATACCTACAACAGACTTTGCAAATTCGTATTTTTTTGAAAGCTTTTCATCTTCATATAAAACCTCAATAATTTTCTTTTCAAGATTTATTAAATCCTTGTCAATCGCATCAGCAGATTTTTTTATTGATTTCGCAAGCAGTTTTGCCATAGCAATATCGCCGATTTCTTCAAACTCTTTAATCGGAACTATTAATCTTTTCTGGGTTTCTACTAACCGTTCTCTGAGAGTTGCCAAATGTTTAATCTTCTCTAATGCAGTATTCATGGGCTTAAATAGGCGTAATCTGTCTAAGTTTTTGCTTGCATAAACAGCAATTCTTTTGGAATCCACTTTATCATTTTTACCTCTGGCAAGCGGCATTGCTTTTTTAATTTGAAGAGCATGCTCTACCCAGGTATCAATATTTTTATCTTGTAAAAATGTGGTTAGCTGATAGCAATAGATACCTGTAGCTTCCATACAAAAAAGTGTATACTCAAAATTAACATTGAGTTCCTCCAGCCATTTGAGAACTTCTTTCATGCCGGTTGCATCATTACTAAATTGGTGATGTGTTAGAATTTCATTTTGGAAATGGGAGATGTCAATTGTTTTCTTTGAGACATCCACGCCAAAAAAATCTGTGTAATGTTTCATAAAATGTATGTTTTAAACAATCAATTATATGAGCTTCTTTGAAACCTTAATAATAGACCCGAAGTCTTAATTTCTATCCGAAGCATCTCATATAAAAAAGAAACTGTCTGGATCCAAGGATGTACCTTAAAGTAGCAATTCGTGTCTTAGTGCACAGTTCCTTTTTGATTGTAGGTTATTAACAAAGTTGGTTTATTTGCAAAGAAAAAAGAAGCAAAAAAGAAAGTAGTAATAGTAATATTATTTATAAATAAATTGTACAAGCAAATCTAAAGGTTCGTGTCCCCACGAACCATTCGCTACCATCACTCTCAGCCCTAAAACGCTCCACCAAGCATCTTCTAAAATCAATCACCATCAAACAACGCATACAAATTGTTTGAAAACCCAAATTCATCAATGCCATGCTCGTAAAATTCGGCAGATGAATAGTGATAAGAGGTGTCATCCTTCGCTAACAACCATTTCCGAGACACGGGATTTGCATGGATATAATCCAGTTTCTGTCGGGCTACTTCACGGCTCCATATTTCTATGCCTAGTGAATCTCTCTGCCAAAACTCAAATAATTTATTCGCCGCTTCTACTCTATACATTTTAAGTGTATCCCCTTGTCTTGATCTCTTCTTAAACTCATGGGCGGTAAATTTCATAAAGCTAGCTTTAGCAGTTTCTTTTCCATTTATAGCGTTAAGCCGCCAAATTAAATGAATGTGACGGGCATAATAACAAAAGCAAATATTGGAATAAGCCCTTTGTCTGAAAGGATTTTAAGGGAACCAACTATAATTTCCTTTTCCGCATCATTTTGTAATAAGGGATGCCAGTTATGTATGGTGGCTGTCCAGAAATATATTTTAGCAGTAGATGTATATGACTTACGCTGCGATGGCATCATGCAGCAAATAACGAAATTTTCTTGAAGTTAGGCGAAGATATTAGCGAAGGGTTCGTGGGGACACGAACCCGGGCGAAAGGCAAACTTTTATAGCTAATGTTGGCAGTAGAACTAATCAATAGCTATTGAAGAAGGGATAGATAAAACCCCTTCCTTCAATTTAGGGATATCGTCGGAGATAATTTGCCACACGAGGTTATTGTCAATTCCGAAATACTCATGTACTAAGAGATGACGTAATCCAGTTATTTGGCCCCATTGGATATTCTTAGAACTTAATTTTAGTTTCTTCAATTATGTAATTTGTCGCTTCGCCTATTATTTCAATCTGCTTAATTCAGGCAAATCTCATCATAGAATTTTTTGAAAGGACTCGAGGCTTGCGTCTGCTGTGTAACTTCCTATTTCCGCAATTGATTCTAGTATGTGAAGTAAACGCTGCTTATCTCCAATGTTACCTTTCGTAGATACATTTTGTCATTATTTATAAATGGCAGTATATGTTTAAAAACTGCGTGTATAGATATAAGGTAAACTCGTTTTTTTAGCTTAGCCTGATTATATGGTTTGGTCTCATTGTAATGATGTTTTTCCAAATAAATAATAAAAGTTCAGAGCCCCCGCATTGGTTTTGCCCCACGAACCAATCGCAATACTCACTCATTGCTTTTCACCGTTAACAATAACTGCCGGATAAAGTTCTATTTTGTTAGCG
>JANXYS010000480.1 GCA_025355935.1 Chitinophagales bacterium
CTACTTCCACACTGAAGCCCCTTCACTGCAGTTGGAGCAAATATCAATATTTTTACGGCTTTGCATCAATTCGGTCCTAAACTGCTTATAGTTATCATTGTGCCAAATTTCCTTAAACGATTGTGTCTTTAAATTACCTAATTGGTGAGTGGCATCTTTATCAAAACAACACGGCACTACCAGTCCATCCCATGTAATCACATTGGCGTGCTGTAATTTCCAGCATCGGTTAGCAAGCTTATTTTTCGCTGAATAGGTGCCGTCATTATTTTTTTTATACCTGCTGAATTTTTCGTTCACCGGGATAAGGTTGTTAGGATCATTTTTATAGTCATACACCTGGGCCGACTTAAACCTTACTTCATCAACACCAACGTCCCTGGCAAGCTTTTTAATTTCCTCAACCTGGTGCTCATTGGGTTTTACAACGAGAAATTGAAAAAAAACAAATGGAGTTTTGCTATTCAGTTCTTTCTTCCATTTTACAATATTTCGGGCTCCGTCTATAACCTTGGAAAGGTTACCGCCAACCCGGTATTGGGTGTAAACATCCTGCGTGGTTCCGTCAATGGAAATGATCAACCGGTCAAGGCCACTTTCTACGGTTTTCCGGGCGGTGTCATCTGTTAAATAATGCGCGTTCGTGGAGGTGGCGGTATAGATACCTTTTGCAGAGGCATACTTAACCATTTCCAGGAAAGAAGTATTCAGGTAGGGTTCGCCCTGAAAATAAAAAATGAGGTACAGAAGTTCTTTGTGAATATCGTCAATAGTTTCTTTGAAGAAGTCCTTTTGCAGCATTCCCGTTGGCCGTGTAAACGCCCGGAGTCCGCTGGGGCATTCAGGGCAACGGAGATTGCAACTTGTAGTTGGCTCGAAAGAGATGGAAACAGGGTAGCCCCATTGCAACGGTTTTTTGAGAAGCCTGCTGGCGTAAAAACTAGCCAAAACCTTAACGCCGTTCCAAAGCCTTCGTGCAGTTAATTTGCTGGTAAGATTAAGGGTATCGGTCAAATTGAATTCCGGCATCAGGCAAAGGTAAAGGATACATCTGAAGCTTACTGTTTGCAATCATTAAATCATATTGTTTATCAATCTTCAAGCAACTCTTTTTTAGCCATAACGTCTTTAAAACATAGCTCATTGGCAGCAAACTTTTTGTAATTTTTAAATATTACGTTCAGCGCTATAAAATTCATTACGTAGGCCCGGGTTTCCGCAGGAAGTAAATTTTTAATATCCCAAAAGCTGGGGTTCGTCTTTCCACTCCTCTCCATCGCATCCCAAACATTTCCAACACCGCAATTATAACTGGCAGTTATTAGCAGCCAGTCCCCCTTTAAATTACGATGGCGGTCGCGAAGATAGCGTGCGGCCGCTATTGTTGATTTCATGAAATTTTTCCTTTCATCAACCTGTAATCTGCTGTTGGATTTATAGTCAGTAGCCGCGTTTTTTTTTACATGTTTTGATGACGGATCTTCTTTTTGGACGATTTTAAGCCCATATTCTTTGGCAACCTCATCCATAATCTGCCAGTAACCTACTGCGCCAGCAGTTGATACAGCATTCCCATTAAAACCACTTTCGAGTGCTAGCAACACAGCAAACTCTGATGGAATCTGATGCTTTTTCAAAATAGCAATTGCTTTTGGAAAGTACTTTTTGCTTCTTTGGTAAGTGCGGAGGAGATAGTCTTTACGAAGAACTGAAAACTTTTCAACATAAGACATGAATTGAACTCCATTGCCGGCAAAGATTTCAGGAACATCAACATTAGCCCCTTTTACAACGGCCATCGACCTGGAAACAGACGCTTCAGTACCATATAATTTTTTATGGGTACTGTCGTCAACTGAACCCGCGAGAGCAAAATTATAGAGAGTTACGGCCCAAATAAGCAGACAGACTTTCACGAGGATACTTTTCAATAGGGATTTTTTAGATGTTGATAAAATAACAGTTCGGCAAGCAGCGTTTGATACAATACACACTCTAACGAAGGCACAGCCATGATATTGCCCACCAGATGCCCGTGTTAGCATA
>JANXYS010000513.1 GCA_025355935.1 Chitinophagales bacterium
GTTCTGGATTTCCACATCTTTCCAAAAAGAAGTGGACTGATTACGCCTATATTCATAAACAAAATATCGACTATTGTCCTGCTACATTCAAAATGGTGCAGAAGATGATTGAACGGGTAGGATATTAATCTGCATACTACTCATAAACATCCTCGATAAAAAAGTACTCAGGGTTACCGGCATTACAAAGTGTTATCGCCAGAACATCTATCTGTATTTTTGTCCAGGAAGGGTAGAGGTAAAGAAATTGCTCGGCCGCGTTTATCAGGTTGCGTATTTTTTTCTTACTCATAGCTTCCTCTGGGTGGCCATTTTTTGAAGAAGACCGGCATTTCACTTCAATAAAATGTAGAATGTTGCCCCGCGCTGCAATAAAGTCTACTTCCAATTTCATGTGGCGCCAGTTGCGATGGAGTATCAAAAAACTCTTCGAAGGCAGGTAGGCTGCGGCAAGCTCTTCACCCATTTTTCCCATATCATTGTGCGCTGCCATTTATTTCTTCAAGGGAATTTTTAATGTTTGTTTGTGTGTAATATATACATCAAATTAAAATCTCTTATTTTTGCCAAAATCGAACTTATGTCGCAGAAAAAAATAAATCTTATAATTGCTACCTTCCTCATTTTATTCGCGGCTATATTAAAAGTAGTGACTTATCCTAACAGTTTTAACCCCATCATTGCGATTTCTTTATTTAGCGGTGCAATCATGACCGATAAAAAAATGGCTTTTTTATTGCCGCTTCTCGCGATGCTTCTCTCTGATGTTTTACTCGAAGTTTTACACATTGCACCAGGCTTTTATGGTATGGGACAAATAGGAAATTATGCAGCGCTGTTGTTTGTAACTGTACTGGGGTTTTTTATGAAGAAAATTTCCATATTGAACGTTTTAGGCTTCTCTATTGCATCGAGTTTATTGTTTTTTCTGCTTAGCAATACAAATGTGTACTTGTTTGATAACTTTCATACGTACCAGAAATCGTTTAGCGGTTGGATTACCTGCCTGGCTGCGGGTGTGCCTTTTCTAAAAAACAGAATTCCTACAGATCTGTTCTTTTCTGTATTGTTGTTCGGCAGTTATGCCCTGGCCTTTCGTTCCCAGGTCAATAAAAAAATTATAGCCTAGAATTATATCATTTAATTTTTTTAGAGAAATTGAGTACACTTAAAACCAAGCCGTTGCAGAAGTAGTGTTGTTTCTGTCCGGATCATTACAAGGATCTGAGCGCCTCTTCATAACCTTCATCGGGAATAAGATCTTTTCCGTCAGCGGCAGAGGTAGCCAATACATCACACCTGTTGTTAAGAGCATTTTCTGCGTGTCCTTTCACCCATACCATTTTAATATTGAAGTTTTGAGACAACTCATAGTATTCGTGCCAGAGGTCGGGGTTTTTCTTTCCTCCTTTAAAATTGGTCTTCATCCAGGTCTTAAGCCATCCTTCTTCAATTGCCCTAACCACATACTGACTGTCTGAATAAATGGTAACAGGGATACCCATTTTAGTTATCGCCTTGAGGCCGGCGATTACCGCCATTAGTTCCATCCGGTTGTTTGTAGTATGAATAAACCCCTGGGATAACTCCTTTCGATGCTGTCCGTAAAGGAGAATTGTTCCATAACCGCCGGGCCCGGGGTTACCTCGCGAAGAACCATCTGTATAAATGTTTATCATCACTAATAGTTGCTGTAAAGTAAAGCTTAACTTTTATCACATACGAGGTGGTTAATCAGGAATATAAAATACGCCAGATGAATAGGTAACCGCCTTTCCAGCTACCAGTACCACATCCTGAAGCATAGTACATTTTAAAATGCCAACGCGCTCAGATAATTGCATTGCAGTCATCTCCTTACGGCCCAACCTCTCTGACCAGTAGGGAATAAGCGTACAGTGTGACGAACCTGTAACGGGGTCTTCGAGAATAGAAGCTTGAGGACTAAAAAACCTCGACACGAAATCGCACTCAATACCTTGCGCTGTTATGATGACACCCCCTGTGAGCATATTAATCTTGTCAAATTCCGCACGGTTGATTTTAATATTCTTAATCGATTCCACCGAATCATACACGAGTAACCAATCTCTGGCTTTGTATGATTCTAACGGGACTATACTAAATGAATCGCGTAATTGATCAGGAAGGGGTGTTGGTGCAGCAACCCTAATGGGCAAAGCCATACTGTAAAGTCCCCCGCTTTCTTTTACAACCAGCTCCCCGCTAAGCGTGCTGAAAATGTAAGCACTTTCTTTAATTTTAAGAATGTGATTTATCACATGCGCGGTGGCCAGGGTCGCATGGCCGCAAAGGTCCATTTCGATTTCAGGCGTAAACCAGCGTAGTTGTATCATATCACCTGTTATGATAAAAAAGGCGGTTTCAGCGACCGCATTTTCGAGGGCGATTTTTTGAAGCAGGTCATCACGTAACCATGAATCGAGGGGAACAACACACGCGGAATTTCCACCGAAAATTTTGTCGGTAAACGCGTCAACCTGGTAGTATTTAAATTCCATTATTAAATATAGTATTAAAAGCAATTTTTAACCACAAAATCAATGCGTTCAGACTAAATTGATAAATGCGGTAAATCTGCAATCTGCCGATATTAAAATAGTGAAGCATGATTTTTGCTGAGATTACCTACGATCTCTGTTCAAGAAGTTACCTGCTGATTTTTTTATTTTAGCGGGGCTTGCTCGGGAATTGAATTGTTATTAAAATTCTGGCACGTATGCTGAAACGCCCAACTGTACAGGTTAAAGAGTAATTTCCATAGACTTCAATGTTAAACTCTGGTATGAATTTATTTTGTAGGGCACTTAAAATTTTCCAGCTTTATTTGCAATAAGATGAAATACTTCTAATAATATTTGGAAGGAAAAACATTCACCCTTACCTTTGCACTCCGCAATAAAAAACGGGGATGTTTTCAAAGGAAAACAGGAGAAAACTAGGTTAAATTAATAGTGAATTTAGTTATCAAAATTTGGTGGAGAAATTAAAGGTTATTACCTTCGCACTCCGCAAAAAAAACGAGGATGTTTTCACAGGAAAACAGGATGTAGAACCTCGGATATGACATTGATTTTATCCACCTGTTTGGGTGGTTAATATAAAGGCTTTCATCATAGGGCTTTCCTTGCAGAAGGGGAGCAGTTTAGGGTGAGGGACAAAAGTTCTTTGAAAG
>JANXYS010000542.1 GCA_025355935.1 Chitinophagales bacterium
CGCTGGGTTTGCGCGCCAAAGTAGGCGTCAGCGGGCACTTTTACCTCACCCATCGTATCTTTCTCTATCCTGTATTCCATTTAATTATGGTTTATTTTGAGTCGCAAAGATAAGCTGAATTGAAAAATGTTTTTCTGCTGAAATTATGTTTTACATTTGAAGTGAAGTAAATCTATGATGAAGCCCTTAATCCCAGCATTCTTAATGTTGCAATTGTTGTCGTGTACCGCTTCGTCGACTGATGAAGTTTCAGCGGTAAGTGAGGAGACTGCTGTAATACGAAGCTATCCTGTTGATAAAGCAGCAATCTATATCGATACAGTACAACCCTTTAAAGGAGGGCAAAAAATCGATACCAAAAACGTTAATCCTGCTCAATTATTAAATTTTGCGCGCACTCAGATCGGCGTTCCATATTTGTACGCGTCTATCGATCCGGCAAAAGGGTTCGACTGCTCTGGATTTATAACCTATGTATTTCACCATTTTAATATAGAAGTTCCAAGATCATCCGTTGATTTTACTAACCTTGAAACAGAAATTCCATTAAGTTCAACAGCTCCCGGCGATCTTATTTTGTTTACCGGAACAGACAGCGCGGCTAAGGTCGTAGGTCATATGGGCATTATCACCGAAAACACAGACAGCATCCGTTTTATTCATTCAACTTCGGGTAAGGCAAACAGTGTTACCATCACCGCCGTGAACAACTATTATATGAAGCGTTTTGTAAAGGTGATCAGGATTTTCGATTAACAGGTATTCATGAACCTGGTTAACGTTAAACATAATTGTAAAGCAAAGGTCAAAAATAAAAGTATAAAGATGCGTTTCTCCAGCTTTGCAGGCTTCTTTCTTGTTGTGTTAATGTCAGGATGCTTCACCAGCAAGCGTGTAAACAGGATCGCTGAAAATGCGCCCATAGTTACCCCCGTTACCCCGACGAATACACGAAGCAAGACTTTTTCTAAATTAATTCCCATTGATCGGAATGATTTTGTTGGGTTTGCCAAAACCTTGTTGGGAACTCCTTATAAATACGCGTCAGCACTGCCCCAAAACGGGTTAGATTGTTCTGGCTTTATTTATTATGTTTTTAGTCATTTCAATATTCGTTCCCCGCGTTCATCTGTTGATTTTACGAATGAGGGTATTACCGTGCCTACACGGGAAGCACGCGCCGGGGACCTGGTTTTATTTACCGGAGCTGATAATTCTTCCGGCGTTGTGGGTCATATGGGAATCGTGCTGCAGGGAGGTGAGTCGTTCACATTCATTCACTCATCTTCCGGTAAATCGGCTGGTGTAATTTTAAATACACTTTCAGGTTATTATAAAACACATTTTGTAAAAGTGATCCGGATTTTAGAATAAAGGAAGAATAATTCATGCAGTAGCTTAAGCAACTTTTCTAAGAGACAATTTCTTACGGATCCGGCTTAAAGTTTCGAGGGTAATGCCAAGGTAGGAGGCGATATGTTTAATAGCAAGGCGATTTAATAGCTGCGGGTTGTTCCTGAGAAAATATTCATATTTATATTCTGCCTTCGACAGCCTGGCAACAAAAGCCCTCGCTTCTGAATTCCTGTAGTAGCGTTGTATTAACTTTCTTCCTACGATATTAAATTCAGGTATTTCCACGTATAGATTCTGAAAATCGGCAAAAGTAATACTTAAGAATTCGCAGTCTTCCAAAGCCTGTATATTTTCTATTGCTGGAATCTGGTCATCAAAACTACTGATCGATGTTACCATATCATTTTCCGAACTGATCCAGGTAGTAATTTCCTTGGCAGTCTCCTTAACATACCCGCGAAGAATTCCCTTTTTTATGAAATATACATGCGTGCAAACATGCCCGGATTTCAAAAGGTATGTTCCTTTTTTAATCGATCCTTCGGTAAGGTGCTTATCAAGATAAATCTCAATCTCCTCACTGATAGGATGTAACTGATTAAGCATATTGACAATAGGGCCTGCGGTGTTACGTAGGTGACGTTTTTTAACGCCGGGTGATTTTGCTTGGGTCATAGGTATAAAATTCTGGGGATAAGGTATGCAATATCTGCTTACTTCCCCTTAAAAGTTGGTTTCCTTTTTTCCATGAATGCAGTAGTGCCTTCTTTCATATCTTCCGTTTCAAAGCAATCGCCAAATGAAGAAATTTCTTTGGTAAAGCCTGGATTTGAGCCATTGCCTGCACATCCGGCAGCAATATTAATACAGCTGATTAATTTCGAAATCGCCACGGGTGCCTTTGAATTAATGATAGTTAATATTTCACGGGCTCTGTCCAACAGTGAGACACTTGAGGTTACCTCGTTAACCAAGCCAATCCTTAGTGCCTCATTAGCATCGATCAGTTCAGCGGTCATTTGTAGTTGCATGCTTCGGCCCTTCCCCACTAATTGCGTTAATCTTTGTGTTCCCCCATATCCGGGTATAAGGCCGAGGTTTACTTCCGGCTGGCCAAACTTTGCGTTTTCGCTGCATATCCTGAAATGACAGGCCATAGCAAGTTCACATCCCCCTCCAAGAGCAAACCCATTAACTGCAGCTATTACCGGTTTCGAAGAATTTTCTATTTTAAAAAAAATATCCTGTCCACGTTTAGCAAGTGCCATAGCTTCTTCCCTGTTTAACGACGCAAACTCGCTGATGTCTGCACCGGCAACGAATGCTTTGGGCCCTGCACCGGTTATCAATACAGATTTAATTTCCGTGTTAGCAATAACCTCCGTGATAACGTGATCGAGTTCGGCGAAGACCTCTCTGTTTAATGCGTTCAACTTATCCGGCCGATTAATAGTAATGCTGCAAATTTGATATTCGGTATCTACAATCAGGCATTTATATTCCATGGCAATAGTTTAATCTTTGAAAAGTAACTGCAATGTACATTTTATAATTCCACGAAATGCCTTGAGTGGTTGGGTTGAAAATCTTTGACGATAATTGATTTTGATAATATCTTTAAAGCATTACATTCCTCCACATCATTACCTACCGGGGTATATTTATTTTTCTATGATAATATAGCTTTGTGTTGGTGGTTGCTGGAACTGTTATTATTTTCATTTTGAAGAATAAGGTGCACCGTTTTGATGTTACCGACGCAATTGGTCTGGGGATATTCACAGCTGCCGGAATCGAAGTAAGTCTGCGTCACGGTCTGACTAAAGTATAAACACTGGTAATGGGAGAATTACTGCTGCTTTTGGTGGGCTAATAGCCAATGTTTTCTGCATCGCTGTTCCAAATTTGTTTAAACCCGGTGAACACCTCACCGTTTGGCCGGCCGGAGTGTTCAACTTTTTAATTCAAAAAAACTTCCAAGTTGCGGCTAATATTAACCTAGTTTTCTGCATGCTCGTCATAGTATTATTGAGAAATTATAGTAAGCGAAAGGGGATTATGCTCCCCGCTATTTAAAAGCTACGATTGGTTTTTACCCAGTTCCTGATGTAGTCCGCAATATCAGTGGTAGTAGCACCCGGCGCAAATAATTTTCCTACACCCATTTTATTTAAATCCAGCATATCTTCTTCGGGAATAATACCCCCGCCGGTAACTAAAACATCGGTCATGTTCTTCTCTTTAAGTAATTGCATAATCTTGGGGAAAACAGTCATGTGGGCGCCGCTTAATATGCTAACACCGATGGCGTCTACATCCTCTTGCAGGGCTGCATTTACAACCATCTCGGGCGTTTGTCTTAACCCCGTATATATTACTTCCATACCTGCGTCTCTGAGTGCAGTGGCTATTACTTTTGCCCCGCGATCGTGGCCGTCAAGACCAACCTTGGCTACGAGAATCCTGATGGGTCTGCTCATAATAATTAAAAATTAGCGATTAATTGTTAAAAGCAGTTAATGCTTTTTCGATTCGCAAAATAGTTTCTTCCTTGCCAATGGTTTCTGCAATTGTAAATACAGCAGGCCCAAATTTACTACCTACCAGCATAACCCGGAAGGGTAGCTGCAGATCACCGGGTTTAATATTCTTTTCTGCGGCAAGCGCTTTGAAGACTGATTCCAAAGTGGCAAATTCCCATAGGTCTGAAGTTTGCAAGAGTTTAATATAAGCATAGAAGAATTCACTTTTTTCAGCGGTCCATTTTGGTTTAACAGCATCAAGGTCGAGTTGTGCCGGAGTTACAAAAAAGTAACCGGCCTGCTCAACAAAATCGGGTAAAAGCGTACACCGATCTTTTACCAATTCGAGCACCTTCAAAAAATAATGGTCATCAATAACAGTAATTCCTTCCCTTTCAAAAATTG
>JANXYS010000543.1 GCA_025355935.1 Chitinophagales bacterium
TTTTATGACTCTCCTTTAATAATATCCATATAAAAAAAAACCTGCTTTACAGAGCAGGTTTTTGAACAAAATTTTATACTAGGTCAGGCTGCAAGCCTTTCTTTTTTTCTTTTAATCTGACTAATCACGGCATCCATGGCCTCGTCGAAACTTTCCTCAAATGATTTCGAAGACTGCTTCACAAAAAATTCGTGACGGGGGATCATCACTTTGATCTCTGCGACTTTATCTTTAATGGTATGTACTACGTTGTCGAGCTTCAAATACACATCCACATGGATTATCCGGTCGTGAAACTGCGTCAGCTTAGCCACTTTCTTTTCTATGTATGATACCAGTTTAGCATCTGCATCAAAGTGCACAGTCTGAATGTTTACGTTCATAAATTTCAAGTTTAAAATGGTGAAATAAAAAATTAAGGTTAGGTAGCAATTAAAACATAGGCATGCTTGATTTTTATGGGCGGGGAGCCTGTTTTATTGAATTCAAGTTACTCTATTGAGGCAGATTATCAAAATAAAAATTGGTAAAATTGAAACCGATTAAAAAAAATTTTTTACGCCTTAGGATGAGCCTTTCTGTGTACATCTTTCAATTTTTCAATGGAATTATGGGTATAGACCTGGGTGGCCGCAAGACTGCTATGCCCAAGCAACTCTTTTACCGCATTAAGGTCTGCACCATTATTCGTCAAATGAGTTGCAAAACTATGCCGAAGGATATGCGGGCTTTTTCTGCCTATAGAAGTTACCAGACTCAGGTATTTATTAACAACTCCGTATACATACCTCGGGTCCAGCTTTTTACCCTTAGCACTTGTGAAAAAAGGCCCATCACCCGGCAGCTGTTCCGTGCCATTTTTAAAGTGTTGGAGCTTATCCATCAATCCCGGACTTACGGGAATTATACGTTCCTTGCTACCTTTTCCGAACACTTTAATGGCCGACGCCGCGGCATCCACATTTTTATTGCTCAGACTGATGAGTTCCGCTTTCCTGATTCCTGTATTGTAAAACACTTCGAGGATCAGCTTCTCCATATCGCCGGTTCGCCCCTCCGGAAATTGGATGACATTAAATAACTGTTCAGTATCAAGTTTATCAACAAATTCGGGCAACCTATTCCCGACTTTGGGAGAGATGATCGTGGCCATCGGGCTAACATCCAGGTTTCCCTGCTTAAGCTGATGCTTAAAGAAAGATTTTAAGGTAGAAATTTTTCGGTTAATTGTTTTGGAAGAAATACCGGCTTCCTTAAGACTGGCAAGCCATGTGCGGACGTATGTAGCTTTGATTTCTTTTAGCCCTGGATCGTTGTAATCCTCATAAAGAAAGGTAAAAAATCCCTGCAGGTCATTGCGATAGGAGATAATAGTATGTTGGCTATACCGTTTTTGGAACTTGAGGTGATCAAGAAACGTTTGAATGGTCAAAAGCTGGGTAGTAGGCATAAAAAAACTGATGTCTAAAGTTACGAATAACCTCGACATCAGCCAGATATCTTACCGATAGAATAATTATTTTTCTAACCTGCCGGAATTCAACTGCTCTTTGTACACAGCTTTCAAAACCTGCATACGGCGCCTGATCGACGGCTTAATAAAAGCTTGTCTTTCTCTAAGGTGCAATAGAACACGACTTTTTTCAAATTTCTTTTTGTATTTCTTAAGCGCCTTGTCTATATTTTCGCAATCTTTTGAATCAATTATAAGCATTTGTATATATACCTCCTTTAGTGAAAAAATTCTGTCTGCAACATCAAACAGGGCGGCAAAGATAAGAGAATAATCGAAAAAAAGAAACAATGAAAGTAATAATTACGAAATTCGCGAAATGTTTACAGGAATTATTGAAACAGGTGGCGTAGTTACCTCGATAGAAGCAAAAGGAACCAATTTAACCTTTGAAATTGCCTCGTCACTCTCCTCCTCTTTTACAATTGATCAAAGTATAAGTCATGATGGGGTTTGCCTCACAGTAGAAACCGTGGATAAAGATAAACATACCGTAACTGCCATTGAAGAGACTTTAAATAAAACAAATCTGCGTCACTGGAAACCAGGGTCGGTAGTTAATATTGAACGTTGTATGCAAATGAATGGCCGGCTCGACGGGCATATTGTACAGGGACATATTGATACTACTGCAAAATGTATTGCCCGGTTAGATCGCGGGGGTAGTTGGGAATTTAGTTTTGAAATGGACGAAGAATTTGCCTCACTTATAATAGAAAAAGGATCTATCAGCATTAATGGTATTAGCCTCACTCTCTTTAATGTAACCCGCAAAAGTTTCACGGTGGCTATTATCCCCTACACATTTGAACATACGAACCTGAAAAATCTGCAGGTAAACGAGTTGGTAAATATCGAGTTTGATATGATCGGTAAATATGTAAACCGTATTCAAAGCCTTGGATGAGTTATTTAAGTGTTCCTTTTAATTTTAAAAATCTTTTTTCTACCAGGTGCCAGCTTAAGACAGCAAGTGGGATGATAACTAGCAGCGTTTGTCCGAAGAGAATCCATGGGTTATTCCCGGTTAGTCCTGCGATGAGCATTTGCTGGACGGGAAAAGCAAAAAGGTAAATGCCGTATGTAAAATCTCCATACCTGCCTGCCTTATTGAAGACCCCTTTCCATTGAGCTAAAGTGATAATAAACAAGGGAATTACCAATACCCTTAATACGGCTAACGAAGGAAAAACCAATAGCAAAATGACCAGCAGGAACATAGGAGCAATAAACTGCGGCCTTGCTAATTTTTTAAAATCAAGATTCATCAGGAAAAAGCAGCCGGCATTAAGAAATAGAAGTGCGTAAAATATATGCGGTTCTACGAAATAGTGCAGCGCGGATAAATGCAAAAAAACATTTTGAACCATATAAATGATATTCAGGACAATCACGGGGAACACAAAATATTTTTGCGAATTGAATTTTAAAAAGCACAAAACACTTACCAGGATATATAACCGTTCCTCCACCACGAGTGTCCACAAGGAACCGTTCACGCCCGCTTCCGCAATGTTAGTGGTAAACACCCCCGGAAGAATAAACTGAATACCTGTTGCGGGAAAAATATTTCTCAAGTAAGTGAACGTAAATAGATCTTTAAAATATGCCGTTAGCGAGAGGTTTGTAAATATTGGCCCAACAGCAATTATGCTCAAAATTGTTACAAGAATTAGCAAAGGCTGTATGCGTAGAAACCGCTTCCAATAATAGTTGAGCGGGTTTATGGAGGTTACAGCGCTCTTCACTACCAGGTAACCACTGACCGAAAAGAAAATACACAGTCCTATATATGAAAAATCAAATTGTTGGTTACTAAGTAGCATGAGGGGCTCCCTGCTATTTTGTGAAAGTAGGTTGAATGAATGCGTAAATGCAATACAAAGTGCGGCAAGGAGTCGTAAAAAGTCATAGTTATTAGAAAGCCTGGCCCTGCTGATGTCCATGAAGGAATGATGTTCGTTCAATGAAAGATAAGGAATTTTACTTCCTTATACTGTGCTGATGGTTCAGGCTTAAATTTTAGAACCTTTCATTGCCCCGGCTATTGCATTATCCATGATACGCTCTGCATAAGGTCGAGATATCTCATTTAATTCTTCGACCTTTTTTTGAACAAGGTCCTTATCATTCATTGTTATCGCCAGTTGCAGGGCCTGCATCGCTCCGGCAGTTTGCATAAGTTCATCCTGTGCAAGCAAAGAGGCATTCTTCTGAAGAAATCGTTCTGTCGTTTTTAACAATTGTTCGCCTTCGGCATTTGCCTCTGCCAGGGCCCTCGCGGCGATATCATCTTTTGCGTGGGTGATGGAATCGAGCAACATGCTTTCAACATCAGCATCTGTTATTCCATATTGTGGTTTTACTTCTATGCTTTGAGCAACCCCGCTTCTTATTTCGGTTGCTGAAACAGTAAGGATCCCGTCGGCATTAACCAGAAACCCTACTTCCACTTTTGGTAGTCCTGCGGGCATTCCAGGTATGCCTGTGAGGTTGAACTCAGCAAGTTTACGATTGTCTTTTACCAGGTCGCGTTCACCCTGGAAAACACTAATTCTCATACCTGATTGTGCATCGACCTGTGTGGTATATTGCCGGGAGGCCTTTGCAGGAATCTTTGTGTTTCGCGGAACCAGTACATCCATCAAGCCACCTGAGGTTTCAATTCCAAGGCTTAAAGGAGTAATATCAATCAGTAGAAAATCTTTATTATTTCCCGCGAGAATATCTGCCTGTATGGCTGCCCCCAGTGCAACAACCTCGTCGGGATTAACTTCATCAGATACCGGCCTGCCGAAGAATTCGCATACGAGTTTTTTCACCAGCGGTACCCTCGTACTTCCGCCAACCATCACTACCACCTCAATATCGGAAATCGTTAAACCAGCATCTTTAAGTGCGCTTTTACAGGAATCAATTGTTGTTTGAACAAGCGGGAGAATCAATTCTTCAAAAACGTCGCGGGATAGTCTAAGTTCATGATCGCCTAAAATAGCTATGTACTCGTCAGAAGATGTAAGCTTTTTCTTCGCTTCCTCTGCCCGCAAGCGCAACGACTGCCTGAAACCAGCATTTTCGGACAGTAATTCATCTTTAATATCTAAGGTTTTTTTCCAATATTCCACTACAGCGTGATCCATATCATCGCCACCCAGGTATGTATTACCGTTGGTTGAAAGAACTTCAAAAATACCCCCTGCAATCCTTAGTATGGATATATCAAACGTCCCTCCTCCGAGATCGTACACCGCGATCACCTTGTGTTCCTCTTTACTTAAGCCGATGCCATAAGCAAGGCTTGCAGCAGTAGGCTCGTTAATGATCCTTAAAACATCCAAACCTGCTAACTTCCCGGCATCACGCGTTGCCTGCCGTTGCGCATCATTAAAATAGGCAGGTACGGTAATGACCGCCTTATTCACCGGCGTTTTTAAAATATGTTCTGCCCTTGATTTTAATTCTTTTAATATAAAGGATGATAAATCAACCGGCGAATAAAATTTATTATCAACCTGGATCTTCACAAGGCTCTCAGTATTATCATCAATTATTTTATAAGAAAACTGCGAAGCCTTACTGCGGACATCATTGTAACTTTTGCCCATTAATCTTTTAGCGGAGAAGATGGTTCTGCCAGGG
>JANXYS010000034.1 GCA_025355935.1 Chitinophagales bacterium
ATTACGGTAAAATTATCAGAGCAGTTATTCAGCCAGCCGTACCATCAAATTACAGGTATTACGATCTTAATGCAAAAAAAACAGATGCGTCTGTTTACACCAAATGGACAGAAAAGCTCAATCACAACTGGCAAACCTTTATCGATCTCCAGCTAAGGGGGGTTAATTATCATGTTAATGGCTTTGAAAACAATCCTTCTCTTTTTACAAAAAAGAATTACCTGTTCTTTAATCCAAAGGCGGGTATAACGTATACCAGTGGTAAAGTGCAGTCATATTTTTCTTTCGCGCAGGCTACTAAAGAGCCGAACAGGGACGATTTTGAAGCAGGTAAAACTACCCAGCCAAAAGCGGAGACGCTTAATGATTTTGAAGCCGGTGTTGATTTAAAAGCGAAAACCTCCTCCGTTGGAATTTCTTTATTTTATATGAATTATAAAAACCAACTGGTTCTCACGGGTAGTGTAAATGACGTGGGTGCGTACACACGAACAAACATCCCCTCGAGCTATCGTGCCGGCATAGAACTAACGGCTTCGGCAACCGTCAACGATTGGTTTCGAGTAAATAGTAACCTGACGTTAAGCCGGAATAAAGTAAAAAACTTTACCGAATACCTGGATGATTATGACAATGGCGGACAAGTAACAAAATCTTACAAAAAGGGAAATCTTGCTTTTTCGCCGGATATCATTAGTTCTGCGGAACTGGCCTTTAGCCCGGTTAAAAACGCAGAATTAAATTTTGTTAGCAAATACGTAAGCCGCCAATACCTGGATAATACCTCCCAGGTTTCCCGGAGCCTTCACGGTTATTTTACCGAGGATGTAAGAGCTAGTTATCATTTTAAACATGGCGATGTTCAAAATGTAAAGTTGTTTGTGCAGGTAAATAACCTGTTTTCAAAAAAATATGAGCCTAATGGTTATACTTTCAGTTACATTTCCGGAGGAAGTACCGTAACAGAGAATTTTTATTATCCAATGGCGCCGGTAAACCTTATGGCGGGGATTAATATTCGTTTGTAGAAATCTATGTACCCAGGAAAAAGATTTTCGTTACCAGGCTGCAACTCGGCGCTGGCTTTATCGATTTTTAATTCTGTGTTCGCTTACTATATTTTTGCAGTATCGATCACAGAAAGTGATCAATGAACATTTTTTCAGCGGTAGGCTGATCACAATTTGTGATCAGCCTCCTTTTATTTTGGGAAGTAGTTATAATATGTGATCACTCTACTTATTTTCCGTACAAATACCCAGCATTAATTTGTACCGGTGCATTTTAGGATTTGAATAAAGTATTTCTTAAGAATTCCAGGCAAGCATTCCGCCCTCAAGATTTTTCACATTTGTAAAACCGAGTGATTCGAGCATCATCCCTGCCTGGAGACTACGGCGACCGCTGCGGCAGTAAACAATCACCTCCTGGTTTTGCCATTCAGCAATATCATCGGTCTGCATGCTCATCACGTTTCCAAGTGGGATAAACGTGCCGCCGATATTATACTCAGATCTTTCATCAGGCTCCCGAACATCCAGAAGATTAGGACTTTCGCCCTGGCTGATGCGTTCTTTTAATTGAGTTGTAGTGATGTTTGTCATATAAAAAATTATTGCGGATTTTCAGTTGAATCTTTTGGCGATTTCATCACCGGCGATATCCAAAGATCAATTAATTGACCTGATTGAATATACATGAGTTGGTGACGGTCGTCATCTGTAAATCTTCCGGGATTTTGTTTATAAATAAAAGAATTTAGTGTATCCCTTATTCCGGGATCCGGGATTAACGCCCCAACGCTGATTCCTTCCGCATCCAGAAGGGCTTTTCCTTCTGAATATGTAAGTCCCAATAATGAGGGTACCGGTATTCGTTTGTCGGCCAGTCCGCCACCAATTATAAGGTCAATACTGCTACCCCAGGTAAGTTTTGCGCCGGAGCTGATTGCAGATCCTTTAAATCTTTGCTCAAGAACTGAGCCGAGCATGAAATCTGGTTTAAAGCTAGTGTCGCCCAACACGAGATGACTGCGCTTTAATATTTCTACTGCATAATTCAACGATTTACCTTGAAGCGATGGCATATCAACCAGCGGTAGCGTTACACGATTTACTGTTAACAAAACCGATCGGTTCACTTTTACCGTACTATTTGCTTCAGGAAATTGTTTTAACACGGTACCGCGGTTTGCCGAGTCTACATATACCGAATCGAGTATCGTAACGTCAAACCCTTTACTTTCCAGCAATTTGATAGCTTCCGCGGTATTTCTGCTCGTGACCGATGGAACAGTAAGATATTCTCCGTGTTTGGTGATTAATCCTAACATTTGCAATACACCAAAAATGATCAGAAAAGTTAAACCGATAACGATTGCCAGGTTTACCCAAAACGATCTGTTATTAAATGCTGTGGCCACGTAGATAAGATTAAGAATTTATGAAATCGGAAGATACATTTATAAAAAACATTCATCTATCAAAGCTGAATAAAATTCGGTTAGCGACCAGCCCATGGCTTTAACCTGCTTGGGCACGATGCTCGCAGCACTCTGTCCGGGTACGGTATTTATCTCCAGCATGTATGGTTCTGCAGCCTTTTCATTATAGATGAAGTCTATCCGAACTATCCCGCGGCAATTGAAAATTTTATATGCCTTTATCGCGGCATCTCTGACCTGCTGTGCAATGGATTCCTCCACAACAGCCGGGGTAATCTCTTCACTCGCGCCCTCATATTTGGCCTGGAAATCGAAAAACTCATTCCTGGATATAATCTCAGTGATAGGTAAAGCAATGATTCGCCCTTTGCTTTGGAACACGCCAATTGTAAACTCGCGGCCGCGGATATATTCTTCTACAAGCACCTGATCATCTACCTCAAACGCTTTAGCCAGGGCGGCATCCAAATTGTCACCGGTATTTACCTTACTCATACCAAGGCTGCTTCCGCCATTATTTGGCTTTACGAAAAGAGGGAGCGAAAGTTCTTTTAAGATAGCTGAACCAAAAGGTGCGTCATGTTTGAATAAATGCTGTGAGCGAGCCACATGTAATCCTGCAAATGAAGCTACCGCCACGGTATAACGCTTATTAAAAGTAAGGGCCGAAGTTGCAGCATCACAGGAAGTATAGGGTATGCCAAGGCAATCAAAATAACCCTGCAACTTTCCGTCTTCACCGGGCGTACCGTGAAGGCCAACGAGCACTGCGTCAAAAGTAATTTTGTTCCCTTTCTCCAAGATGGAAAAATCGTTTTTGTCGACGCTTATTTTTTCACCAGTTTCACTTCTATAAAACCACCCGTCCGGATGTATATCTATCAGGTAACAGTTCCACTTATTCTCGTCGATGTGTTTATAGATGGTATCCGCACTTTTATAAGAGATGACCGATTCACCAGAATAGCCACCAGTAACAAGTGCAATTTTTTTAACCATATCCTTTAAGCTAGTTTAAAATTAATTTTAAATATTAACTGGTTCTTCAACAGGGCAACCGCCCGGACTTATTCTTCTGCTCCTTCATTTCCTGTATCGAGGACAAATTTCCATGATCCGTCTTTTTGTTTTTTCCAGATGCTAACGTACGTTCCGTATATCACTGTATCCCTGGCGTTCGGGTGCACCGCATACAGTCCATAAGTATAACCAAGGTCACCCGACTTCGCAACGAAAGCATGTTGCGGCTCCCAATTAAGTTTATAACTTGTATCGTTCAACTGGATAAGATAATCTATTGCATTTGCCCCGACAATGGGCATTTTTTTGGGACGTAACAAAACGCCATTACTGTCAATATACTCAATGAAGGCATTCTTCATTCCCTTCTTCACACTTAAGTCTGAAAAACTCCGGTCGGCATCTAAAAGAGACTCCTGTTCGGCTGCAAGATTAATGGGTAAAGCTGTTGGTCTTCGCTGGCAGGAAGAAATTGATATAAACAGCAAAAAGATGGACCACAACTTCATACAGATAGTTTTGACGTGGGCAAGATAATGATATTCATAAAAATATGGGAAACAAAAAGGCGAAAGTATTATTAAAATACCCTCGCCCATGCAACGGGAAATATAACCCGCCTGTTTAAGCCTTACGGCTACTATAAAAGTTTTAAACGTGCAGCGTTTCTTTTTTACTCATGAGCTCGGCTACCGTTTCCCTGTAATCTTCATCAGGCACGCAACAATCCACCGGGCATACTGCAGCGCACTGTGGCTCTTCATGAAATCCCTGGCACTCGGTACATTTATTCGGAACAATATAATAAGTATCTGATTCGATAGGAGCATTGCGCTGATCAGAATCAATAGATGTGCCATCCATTAAAGTGAAAACTCCCTTTATCGTAGTTCCGTCAGAAATGGCCCATTCTACACCACCTTCATAAATTGCGTTATTAGGGCATTCGGGCTCACATGCCCCACAGTTGATACACTCATCAGTAATCTTTATAGCCATCTGTTCAGTAATTTTGCTGTAAAATTAATAAGAATAACATGGATTTACAAAATCGAATAAATTTAGTGCTGGCAGTAGGAGATTATTTGAGGAAGAACACGGAAGAATGGCAGGAAATTAAACAACAGGCCTTCTACAGGAATGGTTGGTTTATTCCCGAATTTACAGAACACGCAATACAACAAATAGTTGAAAACTTCCTGCAGGAAGACAAGCTAAAGAAATGGGCGGCACACTATCATCTCGACGACAACGTTATTATAAAAAATGTGGGAATTGTAATGGCAGGAAATATTCCGCTGGTAGGATTTCATGATTTCCTGGCGGTGTTCATCAGCGGCCATAAACAAACTATAAAATTATCGTCTAAGGATGACCTGCTGTTAAAACACCTCATAACGGTAATGAATACACTTAACCCTGAAGTTTCGGAATACATAGCCATTGAAGAAATGCTGAAAGGCTGCGATGCATACATAGCTACGGGGAGCAATAATTCGGGCAGGTATTTTGAGCAATATTTCGCCAAATATCCAAACATTATCCGTCGGAACCGAACCTCGGTAGCCATCTTGTCGGGCCACGAAACGCCGGGCGAATTGCTGCATCTTTCTGATGACATTCATCTTTACTTTGGGCTAGGTTGCCGGAATATAACCAAGCTGTATGTGCCCGCCGGTTATGATTTTGTACCGATGCTGCGGGCTTTTGAAAAATATAAGTTTTTTGCTGACCATCATAAATACAAAAATAACTATGATTACCAGCTTTCCATTTTGTTGCTCAATAACGTTTACTACATGACGGAAGGGGTAACCCTTCTCATAGAGAACGAAAGCAAGTTTTCACCCATTAGCCAGTTAAATTACGCGTTCTATAAGGAAGGTCAGGATCCTCACCTGCTTGTACAGAATGATCCTGATGTGCAGGCGATTGTTTCTTCGACAGGTACCGGTTTTGGGCAGGCACAACAGCCGGGACTTTTTATGTACGCTGACGGAGTAGATACCATGCAGTTTCTTTTGGGCATTTCATAATATGAAAAGTATTCCGATCGTTAAATGATGGTTATGCAAGTGAAACAATAACTGCGACATTGCTAATTTTAAACCTGGGACTGATCTACGAAACCGTTACTAATATAATGTTAAACATGTCAGGAGGTAGATTCATTTTGTCAGACGATCGTTACTTTGTACTCAGGGCACATCATTTGATGATCTATGAATACTCTTACAGGAAAAACAAAAAAACTAAATTAAGATGAAATTGAAACAAATTTTAGGAACCATCGCTATCAGCGCTCTTACGACACTTGGAGTAGTTTGGGGCTATGGCAAATTCGTTCAAAGCGAGCACACATTTGGCGGACAGTTAACCGGCGTACTTCCCGCAAATTACAGGTATGCAGGCCTCTCAGACTCGGGGTCTCAATCTCCAAACCCAAGTGTGGATTTTACCCAGGCTGCACAATCGTCTATCCCTACAGTGGTACACATAAAAACCAAGACTAATGCAAAGCAGGTAACCAATAATTTGCCTAAGACTCAGCAACGTCCTAATCCTTTCAGTGATCTTTTTGACGATGATATGCTCAGCCAGCTTTTTGGCGGCGGCCGTAACGGGGTGATTCCTGAACAAATGGCATCCGGCTCCGGAGTGATTATCAGCGACAATGGTTACATCGTTACCAATAACCACGTTGTAGCAAATGCTGATGAAGTTAATGTAACGCTAAGTAATAAAAAATCGTATACCGCTAAAGTGATTGGTACCGACCCCGCCTATGACCTTGCGGTCATAAAAATAGAGGCTGCAGGCCTTCCCTACCTTGTCTACGGAAACTCTGACGATGTGAAAATTGGCCAATGGGTTTTAGCCATCGGATATCCGTTAAATTTGGAGACAACCGTAACAGCCGGCATTGTAAGTGCAAAAGCAAGAAGTCTTGGACTCAATCGCGACCGGAGTGGTAAGGCTACAGGTGCAGTTGAAAGTTATATTCAAACTGATGCCGCAGTTAACCAGGGCAATAGCGGTGGTGCTTTGATTAATACAGACGGAAAATTGATTGGTATTAATTCCGCTATTGCATCTCCTACCGGGTACTACAGCGGCTATTCATACGCTATACCCGTAAACATTGCCAAAAAAGTTGTTGACGATATTATTAAATTCGGAACTGTTCAGAGAGGCTATCTTGGAGTACAATATGCACCAGCCAGCGATATGAGTTCTGCAGAGAAGAAACGCCAGGGAATTCCTGAAAATGCCTTCGGTATTTATGTACAGGATGTACCGATGGACGGAGCCGCTTATTCTGCAGGTATCCGTAAGGGTGATATCATTAAGAGTATTAATGGCGTGGAAGTAAGCAGTGGTGCAGAAATGCAGGAGCGCATCAGCAATTTTAAACCAGGTGATAAATTACCGGTCACCTATATCCGCAATGATAAAGAAGTTTCGACCAGTGTAACACTAAAAAATAAAGCTGGCAATTTCGATGTTGTAAAGGGGGAAACAATGGTCGATCTACTCGGAGCTGACCTGGCTAATCTTGATACTAAAAAGGCAAAGGAATATGGTGTTGGAGGTGGCGTCATCATTAAAAAAATTAAAGATGGCATTTTGAACGATCAGACGAGAATTAAAGACAGCTTTATCATCCTTAAAGTGAATGATAAAGCAGTAAAAAATATCGAAGAGCTGGGTGCAGCTATTGGTTCTAATAAAAATATTACCATCAGTGGTTTTTACCCGGGGTATGACGGCCAGTATGATTACCAGGTTACTCTTGGCGAATAACATATACAGTGTGTACATAAAAAAACACCTTCATGTGAAGGTGTTTTTTTATGTACACACTGTCTGTTTCACTATTTCACAGACCGGCGGTTAAAATGATAGATAGCCGTTAATCCGGATGCATTTCCCTGGAAATTTGGATAAACCGAAAGAATAGCTTTCGACATATCCTTGTTCTTATGTAATTGTGGAATTAATATCCCGGAAAGGGTTCCCAGCGTTACTCCGGTAAGTACATCAGATCGAAAGTGTTGACCCGCTTTTAACCGGAGGAAGCCCGTGGTAGCAGTCGCAGCCCCGGCAAGCGTAAATAATATCCATTTATTTCGCATTTCAGGATGGTAGTCACTATATACTTTAGCCATAAAAAAAGTTGAAGTTGCAACTACCGACGGATGCCCTGCATAAAATGAATTGCGGGCTCCTCCTCTTGTTCTTTTCGCAATATCCACATTTGGGTTGTAGGCGTAAGGGCGAAATCGGTTTGCCGACATAGCTGCCGTTGTATAAATAGTCCCGGTTGTACCCATGGCTTCCAGGAATAACAGCCCGACCTTGCCAGCATCTTTTCTTATTTTTTTGTCAAGTAAGAGCAATAGCGGTGCTGGCATGCTTCCATAGAAGAACTTATCACTCAATTTTCGGGCCTTCTCATCATAATTATCCGCAATGGGCCGGTCGAATTTATTGATATTAGACTTCTGAAGGGCCAATACTTCCGACTGAGGCACTGGGTCGCGGTTGTAAATCACCCCCATTCCATAAATTGAATAAGCAACCGTTGCAACAGTAACAGGTATGTCTATAATATTTTTAACACGGTAAACGGGCGCTTGATTTGCGAACGGAGGCGTCTTTACAACGATCATACTGTCTTGCGAATAGGCAGCAAAAGAACTTAGTGCGATAAGGGCCAGGAGGTAAATTTTTCGATGTTGCATAATAGGTTTTACTTGAAAATCAACACAAAATCAAAAAGCAGACCAATCAAACCTTCACGTACACCAGGAATTGCCAGGGTTGCATATGAAATGATGTCTGGGTAGTGAAGTTCCGGTCATCGTTGCTTTCAAATAAGTTGACAAATTGCTCCGTACCGATACCCGCTTCCAGGGTAAAATCGAGGGCGTGACTGCTAAAATTGATGAGCACTAGAATTGCACTGCTGCCACTTTCTCTTAAATAGAGTATTGCCTGCGAAGAAACATCGGCAGGCGTGACTATCCTTGTTACCGAATCGGCGAATTGTAATGCCGGGTTGCTTTTTCGGAGCGCAATTAGTTTACGATAAAAATCTGCCATCAGGTAAAACCCATTCCATTCGATAGCGCCCTTTTCAAAAAATGGCAACCGTTTATGATTAGGTAACTCCTGTCCACTGTAAATGAGCGGAATGCCTTTCCAGGTAAAACTGTGGACAGCAAGTGCAAGGGCCATTTCGCCATATTTTTCATATTCCGTACCATTCCAGCTGTTCTCATCATGGTTGCTTGTAAACCATAGATTAAGTGGTCTGTCGGCCGGAACATTCGCATACTCCGTTAACAGGTTGGTCAACGTGTTAAGCGGTGAGTTTTTTTTATAAAAGTCTTCTGTTGCATGCATCCATTTCCAGGTATAAGCAGCGTCGAAAACCCGCATGTAATCGGGGTTTTCAATTGGGTCCATCTCCGCCAGCCAAAAAAGATTTTTTGTTTTTTCAAGTTCAGTTCGTGCCTGTATCCAAAAGTCGACTACTACCCATGA
Source organism: Chitinophagales bacterium (assembly GCA_025355935.1). Taxonomy (GTDB): domain Bacteria; phylum Bacteroidota; class Bacteroidia; order Chitinophagales; family Chitinophagaceae; genus Ferruginibacter. The sequence goes on from JANXYS010000034.1 coordinate 9,014, forward strand.
GGCAAGATCACACCTGAAGCCATCTATATTACATTCAGTAACCCAGTAACGCATGGCGTCGATCATCGCCTGGCGCATGGCCGGATTATCGTAATTCAATTCGATAATATCATCCATCCCGCTTGCCATTTGAAAGGTACCGGTGGCAGCGTCATGCTTAAAATAATCAGGATGTTCTGTTGTCCATTGATGATCCCAACCGGTGTGGTTGGCCACCCAGTCGATAATTACCTTTAAACCATTTGCATGGGCCGAGGCTACAACATTCTTAAAATCGTCTAAATTTCCAAATTCGGGGTTAATATCAGTGTAACTGCTGCATGCGTAAGGACTGCCCATGCTTCCTTTTTTATGCAATGCTGCTATTGGCGTGATTGGCATAAACCACAAAGTTTCAATGCCCATTTCTTTCAGGCGGGGGAGCTCTTTAACAAAGGCATTAAAAGTGCCTTCTGCACTGTATTGCCTCACATTCACTTCATATATAATAGTATCATTCGCCCAGGATACTCTGGGAAACGTGCCGGTAGAGATAGTCATAATAAAAATTTAACCTCTAAAGGTACTAGTAAGACGCAATTACGGTGATAAGTTACTCTACTAAAGTTTACACGTAAGTAGACGCGAATGAAATTAAGATGGCAGATAGTTTCCAATTTCATCAATTTCGTCCACGTTACCCTGACCTTTGGGGTTTTCACCATATTCATTGTTGCCATATTCACTGTCGGCGAAAAGCAGCCAAAATATGTAAAAAGGAATTAATTGGTACCACCCGCTATTGCCTCTATCATGGCATCTTTTGGCAGCCTGAGCAATTAAAATCCAGAATAGTGGTAAGTAGGCAAGCATCATGATTATACCGGTTGCATCGCTTCTCTCAGGGAAAAGAGCACCCAATATAAATGCTACAAAAAAAATGATTGCAACGTATCCAAGGTAAGTAAGGCCAAACTCGAGGCGACGGATTCTTCCTTGGAAGGAAAATGGATTTTTGAACATAAAGCGGTT
>JANXYS010000045.1 GCA_025355935.1 Chitinophagales bacterium
ACCTGGATATTTACTATACCCGAAACAGTTGTACCGGTGGTGGGGGAGGTAATCTTTACAGTCGGGGCAGTTCGGTCACCACCTGTTCTTCCGCTTATTGTAGCCAGGGAACTTACAGGACCCTTTAAACTTAATGGATCGGTTAACAAAGCTTCCTTATTAGCGTTTAAAAAATCTGCAGAAATGATCATGGGGATTTTTAAAACTTTCGTGGGATCATCAGCAACAACGCCACTTGTTTTTGAATTTCCCTGATTAACATGTTCAATCGTTACGTGTGGAGCGATGTCATTTTTTTGACAGGATATCCAGAGAAGAGAACTGGTCGTGCATATAGCTGCGCCCAATACAAATTTGGAGAATTTCATGGTTTTGCATTTTTGATTTTAAATGTTTCTTCCTGAGGTTGAGGTATACCAATAACACACAGGCTATTATAAAGCCCACATATTTTAACTACATAAAATAACGATGAAACGAATGAAAAATTGTTATATGGCAATCGCCCGGAAGCTTCTTGTGAGGTTTCTTTTACCTTAAATTTGTCTGTTGAAAATCTCCAGTCTAATTTAACAATCCCTTCAATGGTTTAATCCATCTTGTATTGCTGCGGGGCAACTAGCGTGCCATTATGAAGCACTATTTTCGAAGTGCAAATAAATATTCTTTACTCGATACCTTCTGTAAGATAAAGGTTAAACGAATAAAGGGTAAGTCGTTATTTAGACACCACTTAACTCCGCTAAAACAATTCTGTAGTACGTTTGAAGAAAATATTGTAGTATAATGTATTACAGTGAATTTTGTTACAGGAAAGCTCACAACCTGGAAGTAAAAATATTTCAAAGTGAAATTGTACACTAAACACACTAAATGACCTGAGAATTTAAAGTGTCTTTGAGCAACAACATCTAACTGAAATGATAATAGCAAAGATGAAATTAGTCGTTCTACACAATCAAATGATGTTTTTGAAAAGATATAGAAGTATGTAGTTCAAATCTGGCATAAGCACTTTTTCGTCGAAGAATTGTACAACAAATCTCACTCATAAAAAAACTTAAACGTTTAAAGGAACTTAAAATACCACTGTCGGTTTCGAGAATGGTTTGAGGGTAAGTAAGTAACTCGACACGGGCTCGGGGCGTTGGGTGGCAAGTTCGAATCTTGTTCGCCCAACTTGACTAAAAAGATAACCGCCCGAGCCTTCATATTTTTGTATTATTTGCTGTTACTTCTCAGCATTTGATAGGATGTGCTGACGGGCAGTGTGAAGAGAGTACGCCATACCCTGTTAATCTCCGAATCAATATTGGCGGCCTGCATACCGCAATATGGATATAATTTATCGACAGCTGACAGACTGGTAAGAGCAAGTTTCTTGCTGACCTTGGTAACGCACGCAAGTTGAGCGGACGAAGAGATTCTATCGTTTAAATATTTTGACTCTTCAACGGTGCTATAGAACTCCTTTCGTCTTCTCTCAAGTTTTAGTTTTTCCCAGCTGAGTAACAATGTAGCCGAATACCAGGTTGAAAAATATTCGCACTCAACTCCAAAAAACGAAGCGCCATTCCACTGCTATTAACGCAAGAGTAGTTTTAGCCAGGTGAAGAAACGGGTAATGATAGATCGGCTCTTTAAAAACAACATTAACCTCATTGACTATAACGGTCTGGTGGTGGGGTACTGTAAGTTTTTTTACTTCAAAGCTATGGCTACAACCAGATAGATGTATGAAAAGCAGTAATGGGGAGATTAGGTATGCGCGGTGAAACTGTGGCAAAGCCTTCGCCCTGATCTGTCTTTAATTCACGGCGCGGCATTTCCAGAAAATCTCGACACGAATCGAGCTAATAAGGATGTGAGGACTAATTTTTTCTTTTAACTTCTTGCAGCGACAAATAAAAACCAGCCCCAAACAACAACGTTATTAGCCCTGCGAAGTATGGTATAAAATCAGTCATTTCTTGTCGTTTAGAAGTTTCAAATAAATGCCGAAGGCGATTATGGACGGCACCCAAAGACCAATAAAAATAGCCGATTCTCTTTCGCCCTTAAACCAAAGAATTTCGGAATAAATTAAAGAAAGAAAGGCGGAGCCCATCAATAGAATATCTGCCACTGTAAATTTTTTGATCATAATATGGTTTTATAATTTTAAATTTTGTAAACCAACTTATTCCGCATGGTCAAGGCGATTCATTTACTTGATTTTGATGCCGCACGTTTTAAATAGCTAGTTATAACGGTGCTTTCACCTAAAGGCCTTGAATAATCTAATATAAGGCTCAATAAGCCAGTTGGTTTTATAATTTCGATAAACAAAGATTACAACGTTATGTTCAAGCAATTTACTTATAATATTTAATCTTGTTTCAGCGAACCTAGGAGAATTGATTTAAACTTGTACCCAGATTCTCCTCTACATCATGCTGGCGCCAACTATTGAAATTTATGTTAGGCTAGAATTCACTAAGAAAACAGTGTGTTGATATCGATAGAATTTTAAAACAGGCTGGAAAGTTTCTGCATTAATGCTTGCTCATAGGCAGCGTCGTAGAATAAAAAGTCGACGATGGCTTATATAAAATCTGCCTTCCGTTTTAAAAGTAGTTATTATAAAAGTGCCGTAGGCAGATGCTTTTTTCGCTTTAAAAACAAGACGCTAACCTACAAATTATGAAAGTCTCCCAATAATTGAAGCTCATTATCGTTATTTTTGTGATACCCAAAGACGCAGCATTGCCTCTATACCAAACAAATTACCTGATATGACCAGCATACTTATCATCGACGATGAAAAAGCTATTAGAAAAACGCTTACCGAAATACTAACCTTCGAAGGTTATAAAATTGACGAAGCAGTTGATGGCGAAGAGGGATTAAAGCGGTTCAGTGAGAAAAATTATGATCTTGTGCTCTGCGATATCAAGATGCCCAAACTCGACGGGATAGAATTTCTTGAAAAAGCAAGGATGGTTAACCCGGACATACCTATAATTATCATCAGCGGTCATGGAAATATAGATACAGCTGTAGAAGCAGTAAAAAAGGGTGCTTTCGATTACATCAGTAAACCACCGGATCTGAACCGGCTACTTATCACTTTACGCAATGCTACAGAGAAACAGGAACTGGTTACTCAGACTAAGGTACTGAAGCGCAAAGTAAGCAGGGTCGCAGAAATGATCGGCATCAGCAGTCCTATCGGGAAGATAAAAGATACAATTGAGAAGGTGGCACCAACAGATGCCAGGGTATTAATCACTGGCGAAAACGGGGTAGGTAAAGAACTAGTGGCAAGATGGATACACGAAAAAAGCAACCGAAACAGCGGCCCGATGGTAGAAGTGAACTGTGCGGCCATACCTGGAGAGTTAATTGAAAGTGAGCTTTTCGGACATGAAAAAGGATCTTTTACGTCGGCCATTAAACAGCGAATTGGGAAGTTTGAACAGGCAAATGGCGGTACGCTTTTTTTAGATGAGATCGGGGATATGAGCCTGAATGCACAGGCAAAAGTGCTACGGGCTTTACAGGAAGGTAAAATTACAAGGGTAGGAGCTGATAAAGATATAAATGTAGATGTTAGGGTAGTAGCTGCTACCAATAAGGACTTATTGCACGAAGTTGACCTGAAGAATTTCAGACTTGATCTGTACCACCGTCTTGGCGTTATCATTATTCATGTACCATCGTTAAATGAACGGAAAGAAGACATTCCACTGCTGGTAACTTATTTTCTTGAACTTATTGCTGCTGAATACGGGCAAACCAAAAAGGGGCTAGAGCCGGCCGCTATGGAAGCCATGAAAAATTACGACTGGACCGGTAATATACGGGAACTACGCAATGTTGTAGAACGTCTCATCATTCTGTCTGGTAAATCAATAACTGTGGATGATATAAATAATTATGTTGTTCCCAAAAATTAAATGATGGGTATGAATTTGTTAAAAGTGCCTGAATGTAGCTCACAAGAGCGAGGCACTGTAACAAATAAACGCCACTTGCATCCAATAGTAGATTTGGATGATTACATTTGCCCCTTCTAAAATTTTTACTATGAGTATTGGATGGATTATTTTTATTCTGGCTACAGTTGGGTGGCATGTCGGAATGTATGGGATGTTTAGGAAAGCTGGAATGGATGGTTGGAAAGCGCTTATTCCCTTTTATAATACCTGGTGCATGGTTGAAAAAATGGAGCTTTCAAAACTATGGTTTTTCCTGCAGTTCATCCCCATCGCTGGCCAATTTATTACTATCTGGATCACTATAAAATTCGTGGAATACTTCGGTAGATTCGGGTTCCTTCATCATTTAGCCGCGGTTCTTGTTCCTTTTATATATTTTCCTTA
>JANXYS010000048.1 GCA_025355935.1 Chitinophagales bacterium
TTTTATTTACCAAACTTTTTGCATTTGCCGACTGGTGATCTTCCGCGGCATAAGGATAAGGAACAAACAATACGGGCTTCTCAACAATACTTAATTCGGCAATAGCCATCGCACCACTGCGGCTAATTACAATGTCTGCTGCAGCATAAGCATACTCCATTTGCGTGATAAAGTCACATACATAAATCCCAGACTGCCCCACGGCTTTTTGCATTGCTGTTTCCAGAAAGGGTTTGCCGGTTTGCCAGATGAGCTGCAAATCATTTTCTTTAAAAACCTTCAAGTTGCCAGCAATGGCCTCGTTTATTGTTTGAGCGCCGAGACTCCCCCCGATACTTAACACTACCTTGGAACCCAATCGAAGTCCGAAGAAATTTAATGCTTCATCCCGGCTTACATGCCCGTCAATGATTGATTTTCGAACCGGGTTCCCTGTTACTATAATTTTAGACGGAGGAAAAAATTTCTCCATCTCATCTGTTGCGGTAAAAATCTTCGTCGCCTTTTTACCAAGCAGGATATTTGTTTTGCCGGGAAAAGAATTACTCTCATGCAGAAACGTGGGTATTTTCTTTGACTGCGCATATCTTAAGACCGGAAAACTTGAGTACCCTCCAACACCGACGACCGCATCAGGCCGGAAGTCTTTTACAATTCCCGAAACCTGGTAAAAACTTTTGATAACTTTTAAAGGAAGAAAAATATTTTTTATTAAAGAGCTTCTGTTGTAGCCTGCAATATCTAATCCCTTAATTTCAAACCCTGCCTGCGGCACCTTCTCCATTTCCATTTTACCTTTTGCGCCAACAAACAGGATTTCTGCTGTAGGATCAATTCTTTTCAACGCATTTGCAATAGCTATTGCCGGAAAGATATGTCCGCCGGTACCCCCGCCAGCGATAATAAAACGCTTGCCAGCTATTGCTGCCGAATCCCGTTGATCATTGCCAGATATGTTACGCTCGTTTCCCATTTTTTTAACTTGCTGCTTCTACTGTTGCAACCTGTCGTACTGTTTTAAGAGCTTCTTTTCCTTCCTGTTGCTCAACATTTCGTGAAACACTCAGGATAATTCCAATCGATAAACATGTAAATAAAAAGCTACTTCCGCCCATGCTTACTAGCGGCAACGTAACACCGGTATTAGGAAAGAGGTTAACGTTCACACCCATATTTGCAATTGCCTGAATTACTAGTGTAAAGCTTAGTGCCAGTGCCAGGAAGGCCCCAAAAGCATAAGGACATTTTTTATATATTCTAATACACCGGTATAAGAATAACAGGTATATCAAAATCATGGCAGCAGCACCTACCAAACCATACTCTTCAATTATTATAGCATAGATAAAATCGCTGTAACTATGTGGCAGGAAATTTCTTGCCTGGCTATTTCCAGGACCTTTTCCAAGCCAACCACCGTTAGCTATCGCAATTTTTGCCTGGTTAATCTGGTATGATTTTTCACTGTCATCATCTTTTTTAGAAAATATAAAAGTCTGTATCCTGCTTATCCACGTTGGAATTCTACCGGCCGCCATGATTGACGGAAGCTTTTTAGTTTCACCGGTTTGCTTATCATAAGTGGATACCGCAACAGCAATAAGAAAAACTATAGGGATCAATGCAATTCCGATGGTAAGCAAAATGTGCTTGGTGCTTACCCGGCCGATAAACATGAGCATAAAGCTGGTTCCAGCAATAAGGATTGCCGTTGATAAATTAGCTGGGGCTATAAGGAGGCATATCAACGCGACAGGAATGATGATCGGGAGGAAGCCTTTCTTAAAATCTTTAATCACCTGCTGCTTCTTGCTCAACTGCCGGCTCATGTACATAAAGAGAGCAAGCTTCGCCAGGTCAGAAGTTTGAAATGTCATATTAATGACCGGTAGTTTTATCCATCGACTTCCTGAATTTAGCTGTACACCGAACAATAGCGTATACATTAATAATGGAATCGAGATTAGAAATAAGATCAATGCTACTCTTGAATAGAGGGTATAATTGATACGGTGCGCAAAATAAATGAGCATCAGGCCCAGGATAATAAATGCAAACTGTTTGAAGAGGTAACTCTCCGTGCTTTTGCTCATCCGGTAGGCAAGTGAACCAGTACTACTATATACCAGCAACAGGCTTGCAAGCGTAAGCAAAATTACTATTGCCCATATAACCCTGTCCCCCTTTGTCTTCTGAACAAGGTTATCACCCATGTTAGAAAAATCAGGCGTAAAAAAAGCTCTTATGTTTGTTTGTTCTGCCATCTTATTCAATAAATATTTGTCCTACAAATCTTTCACAGCTTTTTTAAATTGGTTGCCGCGGTCCTCATAATTTTTAAAAAGGTCAAAGCTTGCACAAGCTGGACTCAGCAACACAACGTCGCCCTTATTTGCAAAATGGAAAGCCGCGTGAACAGCTTCCTGGGCATTGCTGGTGTTCACCATCAGTGAAACAATGTCGCCGAATGCTTCTACTATTTTCCTGTTATCTGCTCCCATACAAACAATGGCCTTCACTTTTTCTGTGACCAATTCTTTCAGCAAATTATAATCGTTCCCCTTGTCTACCCCGCCAAGAATTAAAATAACGGGCTTTGACATACTTTCCAAGGCAAACCATGTACTATTGACATTCGTTGCCTTACTATCGTTTATGAATTCTACGCCCTTAATTGTGGCAACAGTTTCCATACGATGCTCTAGGCTTTCGAAAGTCTGTAGGGCTTCCCTGATCTTTTCCTTCCTAATATCTACTGCTGTTGCAGCCATACTTGCAGCCATACTATTAAATTGATTGTGTTTTCCTTTGAGTGTAAAGTCCTCTATACTCATTTGCATTTCTTCGCTCTTCCACTTGAGATGCATTTTGGCATTGCTCAAATAGGCTCCTTGGGGTAATTCTTTGCTCATGGCTATGGGTGCTAATATTGATTTTATAGAATATTTTGAAAGATATCTAACTGTTGTTTCGTCGTCCATGTTGTAGATGAAGACGTCAGCCGATGTTTGATTTTCTACTATTCTAAACTTACTGTGAATATAATTTTCGATTTTATAGTCGTATCTGTCAAGATGATCTTCGGTAATATTGGTAAGAACTGCTACATCCGGACGAAATGTCTTTATGTCATCTAACTGGAAAGAGCTGATTTCGACGATATACAACTCCTTTGGATCCTGAGCAATTTGTTTGGCAAAAGACAGCCCGATGTTTCCCACCATAGCGCAGTCCAGTTTTGCAAGTTTACAAATGTGATAGGTCAGCGCCGTCGTTGTCGTTTTTCCATTGCTGCCCGTTATAGCAATGATCCTGCTATCGCCCTTATATCTGTAAGCGAATTCTATTTCGCTTATTACCGGTATTCCGCTCTTTCTAATCTTTTTAATCAGTTCATTCGTTTCAGGTATACCAGGACTTTTGATAACCTCTTCTGCGTTAAGAATAAGGCTTTCGGAATGTGTTCCTTCTTCATACTCAATCCCGTTCCTGTATAGTTCAACTTTGTAATCCTCGGTAACAAACCCTGCATCACTTACAAATACATCATATCCTTTTTGTTTGGCCAGCAGTGCCGCCCCAACACCGCTTTCGGCGGCTCCCAGTATAACGATACGTTTCTTCACTACGCGAAGGATTTTTTAAATTGGTTCTTCAAGAGTATTTAAGACTACAGGACAGAATTCCCTCACTTTTACTCTAATAAAAAAAAGTTCTTCAATGGTATCGGACGGGCGCTACAGAACAAAGAGTTGTGCAGTTCATACGATAAAAAGGTTTTTCAACAGCATAGAATTTCCAGGACAATATTGGTTTCACAGTTCAGGTATGTAGTTTTGAAATATCCGCTTATGCAGAATATTACTAACTGCCTACCGCAATTTTAATGTTACAATGGCTAGTGCAACACATAATATTGTTACTATCCAAAAACGGACAGCGATTTTACTTTCATGATAGCCTTTCTTTTGATAATGATGATGAAGCGGACTCATCAAAAAAACCCTCTTTCCCTCTCCAAATTTTCTCTTGGTATATTTAAAATAACTTACCTGCAACATCACGCTTAGCAACTCAACAAAAAACACCAGGCAGAATATTGGAATTAACAGCTCCTTCCTCACTATAATAGCTAACGCTGCAATGATGCCACCTAACGCAAGACTGCCTGTATCACCCATAAAGACCTGCGCCGGATGTGAATTATACCATAGAAATCCTACACAAGCGCCAACGAATGCTGCAATGAAAATTGACAACTCCCCCAGGTTTGGGATATACATGATATTAAGGTATTCGGCAAATTTTATATTTCCGCTTACATAAGCAAAAATGCCAAGACACACGCCTATGATTGCACACACGCCAGTTGCCAGTCCATCCAGG
>JANXYS010000077.1 GCA_025355935.1 Chitinophagales bacterium
ACTGAAGATCAGAAGTATCTAAAAGTTTATGAGGGAATAAAAACATTTAAGTATGGCTAATGAGTGAGTGAACTTTAGCGACTATGCACTATCATCTGCAGCTTTCTATCCTTTCAAAAATTACCAAATAAAGAATTGCAATACTTGTCACTCTTTTTCAGGCAACTGGCCGGGGAATTTTACAGCAATCGAAGATTTTAATACGTTCCGAAAAAAGACTTTCTCATGTTTGATGAAGTCATTAAGTTGAAGATTGAAAATATTTGATTCCCCCTTCTTGCAAGACTTGATGTATATACATGGCCAAGGATTTCTATATTAACGCGAGGCTGTATGAAGTTGACTACATGATTAAGTGGGCGACAATGACATCAGTTATGTGCTTACAGAACTGCCCTTTACATGCTGCTCGGCGCCTTGTCAACCGAAGGTCGTCAACTGTTTTTTTTTAAGAATATTGTATCGGAATTTGAATTGAGATCTTTTAACCTAAGTGGCCTTGTTAAATCTTTAATTTCGCTTTACACGGCAACGTTAGACGCGAATCGTATACTCCTCATTTCGCAAACATTCCTGTGGGAACAGTTGGTTATTAACGTGGAACTGCAAAATAAACCACACGCTAATGTGGTTGTGGCATGGGACGGGGTACGGGATCAATAAAGATTTTTATATCTTCGCGCAGCGGAAAAAGTGCTTCTTTAAATCTATAAACAGATACTGCTAACTATAAATGCGATACTTCCTTTTTATCCTGCTGGTTTACTGAAAGTTTAGCGGCACCAGCCAAGGCGCTAAATCTATCAATAGCATGCTGTGCCCCACTTTTGGATTGGTATTCTAAAAGCCCTTTATCACTACCCATCCCGGAGCTTTGTCCACCCCAAAAGATTAAACCTAACAAATTCACGTTTGATGATGCGGAAGAGTGTGAGTTGAAATAATACCTTCAACATAAATTGTAAGTCCCCCGTTAATTGCACTAAACCGAAATGTTACGGCCAGCACTTCTGCAAAAAAGTAGTTAAACTTTGTTAAGCCATCTATGCGTAAAAGCCTACGCTATTTGGACAATACTCAATTGTAACTGTTGGTCGCATGCATTCGGATTTTAGACGATGGTAACCAAGCTCTTATCGAGAAGACTAGGTCTTGCGGTGCTCGATAATTTTATGGAAAAATCAACGCCAGGTTTAAAATAATGGTGCCATTAACAAACGGGTGGTTCCCTCTCACCGGCACTTGTATTTTGCGATTATAATCATTACATTTATTACACATCATTTAAATCTTTAGCCATGAACCTAATTCAACGATTAGAGCAATGGGGCGACAACCACCATCCAAAGTGGCTCGACTTCATACGCATTGCCCTCGGGCTGTTTCTCTGCTACAAATCCGTTACTTTTTTAATCGATACGAGTTACCTCGTGAGCCTGATGAACAAAGCAAATATGGGTGTCAGCTCTTTTATGATTGTTTTGTTCGGACAGTTTATTATCATCGTTACCCTATTAAGTGGAATATTTATGATAATGGGGCTGCATACACGCATCATTTGCATGATACAGATACCGATTCTTATTGCAGCGATTTTACTGCTAAACTTAAAGGGTACCGGCGTTAGAAGTGCGGTAGAATTTTCGCTTACCATCTTAACATTGGCAGTACTCGTTGGATTTTTATTTATAGGCGATGGGCCCCTGTCGTACGATAAACTCTTTCATGAAGAAGACAAATCTTATCGGGCAGAACATGAACAACTTTTTAAGTAAAAAAGGTTTATAAATCTGGTATTAAGGAGGCTTGTCAGTAACGATTAATCAGCACCTTCAACTGGCGTAGTGGGGGGAAAGAGTTTTCACTGAAATTAAATATTCTGGCTTTTTCCCATGGCAACAGTAAAAAGAATCAGGCTCCCCGGTAAAAATTATTTAATTTATCAAAATACATTCCTTGGTAACGCAGGAGAAAAATAATAGGTGTAAGTTAGTGGCTACTATAACATAGGCCTTATGAAATGAATTATTTATTGCTGGCCTTCCTGTCAGCTGTTACCTGCAATGCACAACAAATCACAAAGTTTGTTTTAGTAGGCGAAATGGTATTACTGACATCGGCAGTTACCCTCCAACTTTCCCTTCAGTATTTTAAAGGTGTTGAGTAAATAGAGGGTATTCTTATTTTTCACTATTAATTCAAAAATAATGAATCCTAAAGTTGATTTTTACTTTAACACTGCTGAACGCTGGCAAAAGGAATTAAAGCTTTTGAGATTATTCGCGCTCGATACCGGTCTTAGCGAGGAACTAAAATGGGGTGTTCCCTGTTACACGCTTGAAAAGAAGAACGTGGTGTTGATTCACGTTTTTAAAGAATACTGTGCATTTTTGTTTTTTAAAGGCGTCTTATTACAGGACCCAAAAGGCATTCTCATTCAGCAAACAGAAAATGTACAGGCGGCCCGCCAGGTAAGGTTTACTAACGTAAACCAAATTGTTAAATTGAAGGCAATTTTAAAAGCCTATCTTAAGGAAGCAATTGATATAGAAAAATCGGGATCGAAGCCTGCATTGAAGACTCATACCGAAATGCGCTACCCGGAAGAGCTTCAAAAAGTATTGAACGTAAACCCTCACTTTAAAACCGCCTTCGATGCTTTAACACCAGGCCGACAAAGAGCATACAATTTATACTTCACAGCACCGAAACAGTCAAAAACCAGGACGTCCAGAGTGGAAAAATTTATTCCCCAGATTCTTAAGGGAAAAGGATTAAATGACGGGTAAACCATTTGAGTGAATATTTTTCCATCCTAATATATACCAATATTCCTATCAACACGCATCAGCATGTAATCCGCCAGCATCAATACAAAATCATACCTGGCAGTCACTTATTACATAACTATCTCTTCTTGTCTTTTTAACTTCTATACCCTACTTTAGACAGGGTTTAAATAATCGCACACGCTATATCGTCGATTGTAAATATTACGCTTCAATTGCAAACATGAAAAGTTTAACACAAATTGTTATCCTTGGCGCCGGACCCACCGGTTTAAGCATGGCTGCTCAATTAATCCGTTATAAAATTGATTTCATCATTTTGGAAAAGAATGAGAAAACAACGCACTTATCAAAAGCCGTAGCGGTGCAAGCAAGAACCCTTGAAATTTTTCAGGAACTAGGGATTTCTGACGAAGCAGTAAAGCAGGGGCAGGTCACCACCGCGGTTAATTTGTTTCATAACGGAAAACAGAAGGCTGCAATCAATCTGACAGGCATTGGTGACGGGCTGAGGGCGTTTTCGTTTGTTCTCTCGCTTGAACAGAGTAGAACCGAGCAGCTGTTAGTTGACTTTCTTGCGGCTAACAATTATTGTGTTCAGTGGGGTTCAACCTTCACGCAATTCAGGGAAAATAAAAACGCCGTAACAGTTTACTACACCGATAGTAAAGGGTTATCTCATGAAATAGAGGCCACATACCTGGTGGGATGCGATGGTCCGGGTAGCGCTCTCCGGCATCAACTAGGGCTGGCATTTAAAGGTGATACGATACCAAAGATCTTTTATGTGGCCGATACCTTCTTAAAAAGTTCAGTCATCAACAGGAATGAATTATATATGTTCATGATAAAAAAAGGATTTATCCTGTTTTTCCCAATGAAACCGCAGGAACACTACCGGATCATCGGGGTTTTACCTGAAGCTTATGACACATCTCAGCTTCGCGATTTTTCAAGCGTAAAAGACAGCATTAAAAACGAAATAAAGGTACCTATCGAATTTGAGGTAGTGTCATGGTTCTCATCGTACAAAGTCCACAGCCGAAAGGCACAGTCATTTGAATCCGGACGCTGTTTCATAGCCGGGGATGCGGCTCATATTCATACCCCTGCTGGTGGACAAGGCATGAATACCGGGATTCAGGATGCGTATAATCTTGCATGGAAAATTGCTTATAAACTTAAAGGGGAAGTTAATTCAGAAGTTCTGAAGTCATATAACACTGAACGAAATAGGAACGCTCGAAATTTGTTGCAAACCACCGATAAACTATTTGATCTGATGGCGGGTACAACCTCTTTTTGGAGATTGGTCAGGCTACACTTTTTTGCGGTTATACTAAGAATGTTAGCTCACAATAGGGCGGTAAAGAAAAGAATTTTCCCCTTGCTATCACAAACAGGGATTTCTTATAAGGATAGCTTCCTAACAATACGAAGTTCGATAGCAAACGTAAAAGCAGGTATCAGGATGCCCCACTTTGTTTTCTCAGACGGCAGGCAGATCCTTAGCTACTTAACTGAACCTTCCTTCAAGATCTTATTTTTTGGTGATAAGCATCTGAACGAAAGCGATGAGTTAAATAAAATAATTTCGATAATAAGTATATCTCTTACTGAAACGCCGAAAAGAATTTTTTTGAACGAAAAAAATTTCTATATCCTGCTTCGGCCCGATAATCATATTTCATACATAGGAAAAGATATAAAAATCTGTAAGGCTTTTCTCGAAAAAATAGCTCATATTTGAGATTAATCGACGCTAAAACATCAGGTAACCTTAGGCGTTATTAACCCCTCTAACTTTCCTTTATGCGCATAATAGCGACAGCGGCCATTTTGTTATTTTTTCTAGGAAATGTCGAGGCCCAGAATGCTTCAGGTAGCCTGGTGATTTCACACCTGACCGGCGATTTCTATATTTATACAACCTTTAATTATTATAAAGGAAAACCTGTTCCGGCGAATGGCATGTACCTGCTAACGGATAAGGGAACTGTATTATTCGATTCCCCCTGGGATACTACTCAATTTCAACCCTTGCTTGACAGTATCAGGATTCGGCATCACCAAGAGGTTGTTATGTGTATTGCGACTCATTTCCATGAAGACAGGACTGGCGGGCTGGAGTATTACCGGAATCTAGGTCTTAAGACTTATACGACGAAACTAACGGATCAGCTTAGCAGCAAAAGAGGTATGAAAAGAGCTGAATTCTTACTTGAGAAAGACACCGCTTTTACAATTGGTCAACATAGTTTTGAAACTTATTTTCCCGGAGCGGGGCATGCCCCAGACAACATTGTTATTTGGTTTGAAAAGGAGCGGGTACTTTATGGCGGATGCCTGGTGAAGAGTGTGGATGACAACGATCTCGGTAATCTCGGAGATGCAAACATTTTAGCATACTCTACAACAATAGAACGGGTCCGGAAGAAATTTGCGAGGCCGAGGTATATCATTCCTGGGCACAATGGCTGGTCGAATTCAAACTCATTAAGGCATACCTTAAATATGGCGAAGGCTCTTCAACGCAAAAATCCACTGTGATTTCTGGAGAAGCGACCCTGCGACCGGGCGTTCACCGGATCTTTTCAACAAAAAGATTTATAACTTCCAGCAATATTAGTATTATAATGATTACTTCGAGTACATAGCTCTTCCTGTATTGCATGATATCCTTGAACAACTCAAAATTTTCTTTGATGATTTGCAGGCTCTCCTGGATACTACGAAATCGCAATTGTAGCTCAAAGGTTCGCTTTAAACCTACGTCTATTTTGTTGAGATCTTCATCCTCCCAGGTTTCAGGCGGTGAATCAAAAATATATAGGTTCTCTGCAATATTGCTTTTCAAATTTAGCGTCCGACCAATAAATTTTTTGAGGTTCCTTCCTGAAATGTTCAGCCGCCCCTTTTTTTCCAGATACAGTGTGTGTTGTTTGGCTTCCATCAATAAAGTATCCGTTACTTCATGGTAATAATCCAGGGCGACTGATTGAGCTACATTCAGCATGATTAGTCGGAATATGTCAACACTTGGTTTAGTTATTTCGATTTTATTAAAACCAAACCTCATGTCCTTCGCTGCAGTTTCTATTTCAAATTCCTCGCTAAGCCTGTAATCTGAAAAATTTTTACAAAACGGAGTAATAAAGTGAATAAACTCAGATATCCTGATCTCATCATAATTCAAAAAAGAAACAACTCCGTATTTGAAGACATAGATAAATTTATCAGGATCGATTATGTAAAAGATTTCATCACTGTCGGAATAATGAATGGGAGCCTTAAAACTATTTTTAAAGCCTTTTATATCTATACCATCAGCGATTTGATAAGATAAAACTTTCATCGTGACCTTATTGGGTTTCAGTTATCCAAAAAAACAGTCTGGTACTTCGACTGAGAGTTATTGCAAAGACGAATTTGTCATTACAGCCCCGGAGCAATGATATTACGTGCCCAATACCATTACAAAGCTATCCTTTACTTCCTGATTTTTAAACTTTGTATATAAAAGTAGTACTTTGTCTTGCAGGCGTCAAACTACGATCAACTTGAAACCCCGGGGTTAATCATCTGTCGTACTTTACCCGCTAATAGACGTTTTCACCCTTCTCTAATTTAAAATAAACGAAATAAGTTTGTATCATCATTAAATAACAGGCAAATAAAATAGTATGAAAAATCAAATTTTTCCTTGTTTGTGGTTTGACAATGAAGCCATTGATGCGGCTGAATTTTATTGTGGAATATTTGAAAATTCAAAAATAATCAGTAACACTCCCGTAGTTGTTATGTTTGAACTCAATGGAGAAAAGATAATGGGACTTAACGGAGGCCCAATGCATAAGATCAATCCATCCATCTCTATGTTCGTTCATTGCGATAACATCGAAGAAAGTAAGAGGCTTTGGAACAAACTGTCTGACGGTGCTTCCATTTTAATGGCGTTGGATAAATATCCATGGAGTGAGCAATATGGATGGCTACAGGACAAATTTGGTTTTACATGGCAAATAATGAAAGGCACAAGCAACAAAATGATGCCTTCGCTTCTGTTTACAGGCGATCAGTTTGGCAGGACTGAAGAAGCGCTAAATTACTATACAGGGGTTTTTGCAAACTCAGCAATTATAAAAAAGGATCACTACCAAAATGACACGCCATTTGCCGGAAACATTGCTTACGCCGAATTTAAACTTAGTCAATACCCAATGGTAGCCATGGATGGGCCGGGTGATCACAAGTTTGCTTTTTCGGAAGCTGTCTCATTAGTTGTTCCGTGTGATTCGCAAACAGAAGTGGATTACTATTGGAATGAGTTTACCTCCGATGGCGGAACAGAGAGTAGGTGTGGATGGTGCAAAGATAAATTTGGCGTTTCGTGGCAAATCGTCCCATCTAATATGGGCCACTTATTAGGTAATGCTGAAAATGGTCAGAGAGCAATGCAAGCCATGTTAAAAATGAATAAAATAGAAATTGATAAATTGGTCAATGCCTAGAGCTACTTCCAAAATGCATCTACTTTTTATTGCTAAACTCGGTTCATTGCGAGGTTAGGTTTTACCCATTAAATAAAAGTGATACAGGCTCAGTCCTACTATAAATTTTTTACCTCCTATCCGCAGCTAAATTTAACGATCGTTGCATGAACGCATAAGTAAAAGAAAGGGGCATCACAACGATGATGCCTCTTTTCTTCAGTGCGTCAAAAGTTGATGCTTAGTAAGCATGTGCCTCGGCCATCTTGATATCAGGCAGGCCCATAGACTTCTGTACATTTACTTCATAGCAAAAATTTTCAGCATACTGTCCCGCATTTTTATCCAGGAACTGTTGAACGGCCTGGACGTTATCAGCTTCCCAAAGGCAGGTGCCAGTTCGACCGTCTATAGCGGGATAAACTCCATGCACTTTAAGATTAGCTGGTAATGCTTTCGTTACTTCTTCGGCGGCTTGCCAAAAGCTTTCTGGATTGTTGATGTTGTGATGAGCAATAACTAACATGGTCTTTAATTTTTGAGATGAAAAAATAAAGTCCCTCACAGATTAGAAATTCAGAAAATTTTTCCGGGCGGAATATCAGATGGAGCAATAGTAAGATACAAACACAAAATTCTATTTCCAACAGTTTAGTCGTTTATTATACCTCAATTTTTGCACGTCAATAAAG
>JANXYS010000150.1 GCA_025355935.1 Chitinophagales bacterium
TTTACGAGGTATTTTTCGCCCTGTACCCAGTTCTGAAAAATCACTGTTTTCTCTGCGAAAACTGGTCCGTTAGTAATAATAAAATTTGCCCATTTCCCCGCATCGAGACTGCCTACTTCGTTATAAACATTTAGAAGTGTCGCCGGCGTTTTAGTAAGTGCTTCAAACGCTTTGCCTTCAGTTAGCCCATATTCGATCGCTTTCCGGAGGTTGGCCGTAAATTGTTTAGCGTCTTTTAGTTCTGCTGTTGTTAAGCAAAAAGGGATGCCCGCCTTTTCAAATGCCGCAGCATTCGACGGGCACATTTCCCAATTTTTCAGATCTGCCAGGCTTACAAAACGAGCATCATTGGGATCATCCACATCCATGGCCATCGGGTAATTTAGCGGGAGGATAAACGATGCCTTTGTATTTTTTATTTCCGGCATTCGCTGGTATTCGTTTACGCCGCCCTTGATGATAAACTGAACGCCGAATTCATCTCCGATCCTGTCGGCCCTGAGATCATTCCATTTATCGCCGGCGTCAAATATCTGGGGTAAAAGAAGATTATTGTTCCAGGCCTGCAGGCTCTGGTTAATGCCTTCTGTAGGTGGGTTATTTTTATACCATTGTGCATCCAGGAATGTTTGGCGAAGCAGCGCTATATTTCCCATCATGCTACCCGGATAACTTTGCGTACTCGTTCCTTTATTTAAGGAATAATTAGAGGAAACGCGTTCTTTTAGCATAGTAAGGTTCTCTGATTTGTTAGCCAGCGTTACCAACGAACCGGTTCCACGGGCAATGCCGTCTTTCTGATGAACCATCGCAGTTCCAAAGCCCTGGTCTCGTAATGGTTTAGCGCGCGCCTCATCATTATTAAAAAGTTCAGAAGCATTCACCTGTGGCCTGATTGCCTGATTCCAGCCATACGCGCCCTTTGTATTACTTGAAAGTTGGGATTGTCCGTAAAAATTAAAACTTCCGGCCGGTCTTTGTGGAGTTGCAATGCCATAATCCGCATATATGTCGATAAATGAGGGGTATATGTATTTCCCTTTACAGTCTGTTACGATAGCACCAGCGGGAATATTTACTTTGGTCCCAACTGAAATAATCTTTCCTTGTCTGATCAGCAGCGTCGCGGACTGCAGCGTTGTTTGTACATCTTTTACAATAGTGGCATTGGTAAAAGCGTATATGCCTTCCCGGTTATCAGCCACCCCGTTTACGGGGAATGTCTCCTGGCTGAATGCAGGTAACACGAAGCACCCCGTTAGTAACAGGAAGAGTGCTAATTTACATCTACTCATAGTGTCTATTTTGGCTTTTTGTTATTAATCTATAAACAACTTTTATTTTTTTGACCTGATCAAATCATTCGTATATTCTTTACAGCTCCGGCTGGCTTATAACGTTTAGCGATTTCTCAATAAGCCGGATTACTGCTGCGGTTCCATCCTTTGAAAATTCTTTTGTTACCCTGTTGGCAACAATTACATTCAGGCTCAGGCAGCGATGACCCAGTGCCTTTCCTAAGCCATAAATCGCCGAACTCTCCATCTCGAAGTTTGAAATAAGATGGTCATCAAACCGAAAGGATGTTAGTTTTTCTATTAGTCCCGGATATGCAAGTTCTAGGCGGAGTATGCGTCCTTGCGGACCATAAAATCCCGGGCAGGCAACCGTTATACCCTGCCGGTAACCCTCTGAAAATTGGTTAAGAAGTTGCTGACTGGATTCAAATATATATGGTATCACGAACCCGGATTCGAGGCCGGTATGTTGCCGGAAGTGCCTGATAATATCGTTTTCAGAACTGTTGTTTTTAAGCTTGTAAAAGTGCATTACATTGTCGAACCCTAAGCCATGGCTGCCGGCCACCAGGCTATCTACTGCAACATCCTCCTGCAACGAGCCTGAGGTGCCAAAACGAAAAATACGTAAGCTCGTATGTTCGGCTTTAATAGTACGCGTAGTAAAATCAATATTTGCAAGCGCATCAAGTTCATTCATTGCAATATCAATGTTATCGGGGCCGATGCCCGTACTAACTACCGATATTCGTTTGGTTCCGATATAACCAGTATGAGTGATAAACTCCCGGTGCTGCAATTTCAGTTCGATTTTATCAAAATATTTACTCACCATTGATACCCGGTCGGGATCGCCAACAAGGATAATTGTTTCCGCAATTTCGCCGGGGACTGCGCCGATATGATATATCGCCCCGCGATCGTTTAGAATAAGTTCAGATTCAGGAATTCTTTGCATGCATCCGGGTTAAGGTTAGTACGCAGAATGGAATAATTGTAAATGCCATGCTGGGAAAAGGTCAAAAGTAATAATAATTGCGGCCATCAAACTACGAAATAAAACCAGCAGGTATGTCACCTACAATTGTAGTAAATTTGGCCCTCACACATTTGATTATGCCTCAGAAAATCATCTCCGCTCAACCCGATTTTAGCATCTCTCCAAGGGTAGACCAGGTGGGAATTATAGAGAGGGCTGCCAGGTTTACCAAACGAAGTATAAAGAATGAAACGAAGCTCAACGGCTTATTGCTTACGCTGAATATGATTGATCTTACCACCCTGGAAGGCAAAGATTCCGAAGGCAAAGTAAAACAGCTTTGCTACAAGGCCATCCATCTTCACGATACGTACCAAGGCCTGCCCACCGTGGCTGCAGTTTGTGTATACCCGTCAATGGTTAAAACGGCAAAGCATGCATTGGGGAACTCAGGTGTTAAAGTTGCTTCTGTTTCAACAGCTTTTCCAAGCGGGCAGTCAAGCAGGGAGGTAAAGCTCCGGGATACCAAATTCGCTATTGACCAGGGTGCTGATGAAATTGATATGGTTATCAGCAGGGGAAGATTTTTACAGGGGGAGTACAATTTCATTTATGATGAGATAGCAACTATTAAAGAAGCCTGCGGTGATGCCCGATTGAAAGTGATACTTGAGACGGGTGAGCTGGGAACCTTTGATAAAGTGCGTAAAGCGAGTGATATAGCCATGCATGCAGGCGCCGATTTTATTAAAACTTCCACGGGGAAAATAAGTCCTGCAGCTACGATGCCCGTTACGCTTGTGATGCTCGAAGCCATTCGTGATTATTATTATAAGACCGGTCGGATGGTGGGGATGAAACCGGCGGGTGGTATTTCAAAATCAAAACTGGCGTTGCATTACCTCGTGATGTTAAATGAAACGTTGGGTGAAGACTGGATGAACAATCAGTGGTTTAGGTTTGGCGCAAGCAGCCTTGCAAACGATGTATTGATGCAGATAATGAAAGCTAAAACAGGCATATACCAGGGCAAGGATTATTTTGCAATAGATTGATAAAAAGTTGAACAAACGATATGGCTACAAAAAAAAATAATACGCTAAAATTAAAATTTGAAAGCGCCCGATCGTATGCACCTGCACCTGAGAGCCGGTCTGCCGCTACTATAAATGAGCGGTACGAACTTTTTATAAATGGTAAATTCGACAAACCACAGGGAAAAAAATACTTCGATTCTATTAACCCGGCAACAGAAGAAAAGCTTTCAAGCATCGCGGAAGCTGGTGCAGCCGACGTTGATCGCGCAGTAAAAGCGGCGCGTAATGCCTATGACACGACCTGGAAAAAGATGCCTGGTAAAGAACGGGGAAAATACATTTTTCGCATTGCACGCATGATGCAGGAACGTGCACGTGAACTGGCTGTTGTAGAAACCCTCGACGGCGGTAAACCGATCAGGGAAAGCCGAGATTTTGATGTGCCTACAGCTGCCAATCATTTTTTTTATTATGCCGGCTGGGCCGATAAACTTGAATACGCATTTCCCGCAAAAAAACCGCAATCTTTGGGCGTTGCCGGCCAAATCGTTCCCTGGAATTTCCCGCTGCTGATGGCGGCCTGGAAGATAGCCCCTGCCCTTGCAACGGGTAATACGGTAGTTCTTAAACCGGCTGAAAATACTTCGCTAACGGCATTAAGATTAGCCGAGATCATCCAGGAAGCTGATCTGCCGCCGGGTGTTGTAAATATTATTACTGGTGCTGGCGCCACAGGTGCTGCACTAGTGAATCATCCCGACGTTAATAAGATTGCGTTTACAGGATCTACGGAAGTGGGAAAGATCATTGCCCGGTCAATTGCAGGTACCAATAAAAAAGCTACGCTTGAGTTAGGAGGAAAAGCCGCCAATATTATTTTCGATGATGCGCCGCTCGATCAGGCAGTGGAGGGGGTTGTAAATGGCATCTTTTTCAACCAGGGCCATGTCTGCTGCGCGGGATCGCGATTGTATGTGCAGGAATCTGTTTACAAAGAGGTGCTGCGAAAATTAAAAGATCGCCTGGAAACACTGATAGTCGGTGATCCGATGGATAAGAATACAGATATCGGTGCCATCAACTCGAAAGAGCAACTTAATAATATCAACAAATATTTAAAGATCGGCCAGCAGGAAGGAGCAGAAATGTACCAAAGTAGTGTGCCCATACCGGCCAAAGGCTTTTATTGCAGGCCTACAATATTTACCAACGTTGCGCAGTCGAGCCGCATTTCACAGGAGGAAATATTTGGGCCTGTACTTACCATTCAAACATTCAGAACCGAAGATGAGGTGATTGAAAAAGCAAATAACAGCCCGTATGGTTTGTCTGCAGGTGTCTGGACAGACAAGGGTTCAAAAATATTTAATTTAACTACCAAGCTTCGTGCGGGGGTGGTGTGGGCAAATACCTATAACCAATTTGATCCCGCTTCCCCTTTTGGAGGATATAAAGAAAGTGGGTACGGAAGAGAAGGCGGCTTGCATGGTCTTGCTCCATATCTAAATTTGAGTTAGCTATTTACTGATATTCGACGGTCGTGAAATAATATCAAAGTTTACAAAGGTTTAAGAAAATATATCAATGGCAACAGCAGCAAAAAAAAATAGTGTGAAGCCGCTCGCCCGGCAAGACGAAAACGGCATTCCGCCGAAAAGGCTTGAGGTGTTAAAAACGTATAAAATATATATTGGCGGAAAGTTTCCGCGAACAGAATCGGGGCGTTATTACAAGGCAATAAATAAAGATGGCGGTGTGCTGGCGAACCTGTGCCTAAGTTCGCGCAAAGATTTCAGGGATGCTGTAATAGCTTCCCGAACTGCCTTTGGCGACTGGAGTACCCGCGCTGCCTTTAATCGCGGGCAGGTGTTGTATCGTATTGCAGAAATGCTCGAAAGCCGCAAAGCACAGTTTATTCATGAACTTATTTTACAGGATATACCAGCATCGGCTGCGGAAACCGAGGTGTTGTTAAGCATTGACCGGTTGATTTATTATGCCGGCTGGTGCGATAAGTTTCAACAAATATTTAGCACGGTAAATCCCGTTGCCTCTTCGCATTTTAATTTTTCGGTACCCGAACCCACCGGCGTCGTCTCCATCATTGCTCCAGAGGAAAACTCACTGTTAGGATTGGTTTCGGCAATGTCTGCTGCGATTGCTGGCGGAAATACTTGCATCATTCTTGCATCTTACAGTAAGCCACTTTGTGCTGTTAGCCTGGCAGAGGTTTTAAATTCCTCGGATGTGCCAGGTGGAGTGGTCAATGTTCTTACGGGTAAAGCATCAGACCTGATCCCTTATTTTGCTGATCACATGGATGTGAATGCGATTGTAATTTGTGATAGGGGTGCCGACGTAACAAGGCTGGTACAGGAAAAAGCAGCTATAAATCTAAAAAGAGTAACCATATATGATCAAATAAACTGGCTAAGTGATGACGGACAATCGCCGTATTTTATTATGGATTTGCAGGAAGTAAAAACTACCTGGCATCCGATAGAAAACATTGGCGGCTCCGCCCCCGGATATTAAATGATCATATTACAGCCCCGTACTATCATGGATAAAAAAAACATTTCCGAAAAAGTCGTTTTGACCTGCCTTGCGGCAACCACTACTATTGCCCAGGTAGAGCAGGTTTGTGAAGAGGCAAAAAAAATGGGCTTCCCAAAAATTTGTGTTCCCCCACTATTCATTAAAAAAGCAAAAGAGTTTTTGGGAGGCGCGAAGGTAGCGGTATCAACGGTTATTGGGTTCCCGTTCGGTTATAGCGCCGTGGAAGCCAAGCTGGCGGAAATTGTGCTCACTATACTGGACGGGGTAGATGAAGTAGACGTAATGTGTAATATTGCTGCCTTAAAAAATAACGACTGGCAATACCTTGCGCACGAGTTGAATGCGATTATGCCGGTTGTAAAAGGAAAAGGTAAAATATTTAAGATGATCATTGAAACGGGGGATTTGACAGAAGCGGAAATGATAAAATGTTGCGACCTGTATGGAATTGCGGGGATTGACTATCTCGTA
>JANXYS010000151.1 GCA_025355935.1 Chitinophagales bacterium
TTGGTTTGCTCTGCCATCTAAATGATTTAAAGAACAAAACTAAAGCCTTAAAGCTTCAACTGCAATATGTACTTAGACGGAGGGATACATATTAAGACTAGATTTGTAACTCCTATTGATGGATTATAAAAAATATCAAGGTGTGGTTTGTTATATGATGTTTCTAGTTGCAAGAAATGTTTAATTTTTTTTGCAACAGTTTTTTCCGCTAAATCTTGTTGCAAACTATTCTCCTTTTTTTGTGCAACGAGCTTTTCTGTCGCAAACTATTTTTTATTTTATTTGTGCAACAGCTTTTGGTTGCCACTACTTTCTATTGTATTTATGGCACCAGTTCTTCCGATACAAGATTGTGCACAACTTGTCCATTTTTGCAACCGCGATTGAACTTTTTTCTTGTATAGTTTTGCAAATTTTTTTCTCCCTTGATCTTACGAGAACGCTCGGTCCTATCACCTTATTACCTGACGTTCAAGGAATCAATAAATGATATAGTGTAAAACTTGCTGACTTTGCGGGCGTCATAAATATATAAACTCGGAAAAAAGACCATTAAAGTTTTGAGTGAATTAAAAAAGTTCGTTCTCCTGCTCCCGGCTACAGAATGCCGCGGCTGTATTAGGGACGAGCTATTTACTGCAATTTGCCGTGCTGTAGAGGAGATGATCCCCAACAACCCTGGCTGGGCTAGTATAGGGATGTTCCTGCAGTTTTCCAATACCCATTATGTGCAAAACTATCCAACCATTCATTTTAAAATAATCAGAAACCAGCGACCGATGACACCGCCACCAAACCGCTTCCGAACACATGTAAGCAGTTCGCTCTTTTAAAGCGATGGCTTCGAGTTCTTTAACCGCTATTTTAAATGCCGCAGTTTCCATATAGTCTGCGTATCCCCTGAATACAGCAACACGCCAACCCGTATTAATGGAATTTGGTTGCACTTTTCTTCGCCCCCCGAGATCTTTAAAATGGATATACTTTATGTTGTTTCCCGACAATGAAACTTCCAGTGCTTCTTTATTAAAATACGGATACCGTCGGGATCCAGGGAAACTTCTGATATCGGCCACCGTTTCAACGTGGAAAAATTGCAGCATTGCCACGAATTCCTCGAGAGAACGGGTAGAATGACCGATCGTCCAAATTGTTTTAATTTGTTCCATCGGTATCATTACTTTATAGCTGAACTTGTAGTAAGTGTTAGTAAAAACGTTGTTTCTTTGATGGCGAGTACGCTGTGAGGAATGCGTTCGTGAAGAGCCAGCATTTGCCCCGTGTTCAGTTCCACGGTTTCGGAAGCGGTAGTAAATTTAATTTCACCTTCAAGTACCTGGATGCTGATATGACCGTTTGCCGTATGTTTGGCCATCTCAGCACCTGCATGAAGAGCGACCAAAACTATACGCATCCCGTCAGTTTTAAATACAGCAATGGTGTTTCGATCGCTGTCTTCCCAGGCTGGCTCCTGCTTTAATTGCGCAGTAAACGCGGGTACGTCAATAAAAACCAACGGGGCATCGAGGAGATGACCTTCTTTACGTTGAGGCGTGGGATCATTTGACTTTTCTTCCATTTTTTTTATTTTAATTTTATTTAATAGTTCTGCAATTTTGTATCGTCATAATTTATGTATTTGCCAGCAAATCAAAATATTCATCATCTTCATTTTTGCCGCCAAAACCTTTGCCTACCATTTCATGCGTCTCCAAAAATTCAATTGAACTTATCCATTTCACCATTTTATAACCCAGCTGATTTTCGATCCGGAGCCTCAATGGAGCCCCATGTTCCAGGGGCAACGCAGCGTAGTTCATCTCCCATGCCAGAATGGATTGGGGTTTCAGGCAATTATCAAGGGTGATTGTATCATAATAGTGCCCGCCATACAACCCCTCGCCAAAAGAATAAAAAGCCACCGTAGTTACATTTGCAGCTGGCTTAACCAGTTCAATGATTTGGCTAATGGGCACTCCGCCCCATTCGGCAATACCCGACCAGCCCTGTATACAATGATGCATTGTAATAGTCTGCTTCAGTCCTAAATTTTTAAGCTCCTGCAGAGATAATTCAACTGGGTTATCTACGAGTCCACCGATCCTCAATTTGTATTCTCTAAAATCGTCTTCTGCGAGATGCTTCCATGTTACCGAAGAGGGCATTTTTCCATTAGCCCAGAAGTAGGGAGAAATATCTTTTTCCTTATAGTAAGCGGTTGGCTTAAAGCGATTCAATGTAAGGCGCCACAGATTGCCATTAATAACTGCATTCAGCCGCTGGAGCATTCGTGGTTTTCGCCATGAAAGCCAATGTGCCAGGATAGCGAAAGCAGTCGTTATCAAGATTATTGCGCCACCAATATATATACCTGATAGACTTTCTGCATTGTCAATTCCGCTCGTAATATGGTTCATATTTTTAACCAGGCCTGTCGCGGCTACCAGTGCTACATGCACTACGATAAAAATTACGTAAGCTATCATTATTAGAAAGTGAACGGAGCGGGCACCCTGCCGGTTGCCAAACATTTTCGGATACCAGTGAAACCGGTTCTCGATTGCGGGCGACATCGCCATGCCTGTTAACATTGCCAACGGCGCAAGGATAAAAACAACCGCGAAATAAGATAGCTGTTGCAATGCGTTAAAATGGTAATATCCATTCGGTTCGACAGGCAAATGAAATGTTGCATAGTAAACAAAAAGATTCCATGCTTCCGGGATAATATTTAAGGATGTGGGTACAAGTCGTAGCCATTGATTTGTAATAAATAAGAGAATAATAAAGACTATTCCGTTTAACATGAAAAAAGGTACTGTGATAAAATGCCATGATCTGGCGATACCGATGGTATGCCGGTACCCTGGCAAACCCAAAACAGGATTGATATAACGGGCATCTTCTTTAGCAGTCCAGGATTTGTCTGTCGGCTTTTCAAGTGGCGTAAACCGTATCCAGTCTGTTCCGGGTTTGCACCCATTGTTCCAGTACAGGCGGGGATGATCAACTAAAATAGAAAGGCCACTCCTGATGATGAGTACCAGGAAAAAGAAATTGACCCAATGACTAAGATTTACCCACACAGGGAACCCCGTAGGATCTGTAGCTGTATTGGCATATGAAATACGCCCCGGGTCCGCCGGTAATCCCGCTACCAGGTATTGCAGCCAGGCTGCTAGAATCGGGACCAGAATAATCATAAAAAATATGACCCGCATATATGGTTTAATGGCAATATGCATACGACGATCAATGGGATAATGCACTGCTTCTTCTTCTTTTGTAAAACGAGTGAACATGAATGATAATATTTAATTAACAACTTTCATCAATTCACCTGCTTAATTAAAACATATTGATGCTCATCCAAAGCTTCAAAGCAATCGTAGCTTGCATTAGTTGCACATCCTTATAAGCAGCAAGTATTGTTCCTGCTTTCAGTTATTATAATTTAATTGTTAAATGATCAAAAACGTAATAGTTCAGTTCGCTTTTTGCGCCAGCGGGCATTGATATGCTCATGATAAAACGGTAATTATTCTGGTAGTATATTTTGTATCGCGGTTTAAAAGCTGCAAAGGAGTAGATATAGGTAGCCTGCCGAACGGCAAAACATCGGCACCAGGATGAGTTGCCTGTAACACACCTGCAAGGGAGCCACAAAGGCGTTAAGCAAAATGCCTCTTAAATCTGCGCACATAACTAACAGCTGCGCGCAAGCGGTATCTAATTTGTATAATTCGTGGATGAAAAATTCGTGGATGAAAAAGTCATGGGAACATTCGGCTCATAAACACTATGCTTAATACCCACCTGCAGGTCTGCGCACGCATAACTTGTTATATCAGCCTTCGTTTATTGCGCAAGCGAAATCCGAATCTGCACACCTGCCCTGGTGTTAGTTGTTGGGGCACTGGATGATATGTAAGGCGTGACCTTGCGCTGATCAAAGTATAGTTTGATATTTACCCGGTTGCTTAGGATATAATCAATCGTAGGATTAATGTGTACTTCTTTACTTCCACCCGTGGCAAAATTGTTTTCCTGGTCGAGGCGGCTGTTAGCAGTAACGTTGTCGCGTACACTAAAATCGATTCGGAAACCAATTTCATTATCCAGTTTGGAGCCTCCATCCTTGTTCAGAAATTTAGGTAGTTTAATGAAGTTTGGAAGCTTCAATCCTCTTTTTCGGTAGCCTAACCCTACACTATACTCTGTACTGCGCTGTTCACTAAGCTGATAGTCATATAAACTTAAACTCAGCGTCCGCGATTTGAGGTATTCAAACTTCGCCTCCACCTGGTTGGTAAATGCCATGTTAAACCCGATTAATGGCGCAAACTGTTCCGCAATAGTAACGTTGGGAACCAGGAAATAAGGGATAAAAGAATTAGATGCAGTATCATAAAACGAAGGATAGCCATATCGGGATACATCCTGATATAATAAGGCAGACGTAAACCCATTCATGCTCAAACTACCGGTGTAGGCATGTGAGATATTGAAGTTGGTAAAGATCTTTTCCAAACCTTTAATTTTAGTAAGACCGTTGTAATCGATTTTCCAATTTGGTCGCGGGATAATTGCCCTGAATGGGTTGGTTTTAATATTTGAATTTTGCTGTTTAATCAAAAATACATTCTCGGGGTTCTGGCCGGTGTAAGCTGCAATGAACGATGGTATCAAAACATCTACCGCGTATTTTCCATACCCGTAATAATAACCGTCAGATTGTTGCCCGCCATTAGGTTGCTGTTGGGTATAGGTATTCTTCTGTCCGAGCCGGTGCGAAAGGATAAGCCTGTTTGCTTCAAAAGTTTTAAAGGTTGCAGATACCCGGTTCGGGTCAAACTTATCAAACAATGTTTTAAACGAAATATAACTTACATCAAACCCGCCACCGGTATAAGGAGTAAGGTGCATGAATTTCCTGTTTACTCCACCGCTGGTGTCAATGAAGCGGAATGTTTCGCTGTAATTTTTATTGAAGGTTTTGTTTACCTGGATCGTTATGTTTAGATCTCTTAGTGGTTCTAGTGTACCCGCAGCGGTTATACGCTGATCGTAATTCTGCTGAAACAGCGAATTAAAGCTCGTATCTTTTGTAATTAATCCTGCCGCAGCCTTACGGTTTAACCAATTGCTATCCGGTTGACGACCAAGTATAAAGTCGAAGCCCGGTGCCATGCTCCTGAAATTTTCACCGAGTATTTGTGTGCTGTCGGTATATCCTGGCAGCCTCGTATTAGCGAGTTCAGCGAGCGAAATATTTGCCTGCTTAAAGCTGGTTAATATTTTTCCGAAAACCCTGGCCGCACCGCCTACGTATGGCATAGCAGTTTTATCGACAACACGCCTGGTCTTTACTACTTTCAACCCTTCCTTAGTGGTAACAGTATCCGTTACTTTACTAATCCTGTTCCGCCATTTGTCGCGATCCTCGATATTCCTCGGAAGGTCGAGTTGGCGAAGCCACCTACTCTTCTGGTACAGCCTTGTAAAATCAAGTTGTGCTGTCCCTTCACTCTGCTGGCCGTTCTCCAGGATATTTCCGAGTTCTATTGCGAGGCGGGAGGCACCAATCCATCGATAGGTAGCCTGGTATTTCAGGTTAATTGTAGTCCAGTCGAGCAATGGGAATTTGGCCGTAGGCAACGTATAAGAAAATGCTGCGGACTGGTTAAACAAAGTATTTCTTCCGCCCTTAAGTAAATTACGCCAAACGGTATCTTTTTTCTCTTTAGTGTCTAACCGCCCGATAGGTTCATCTACTCGAGAGTTATTGGTAGCTGTGTAATCGAATGCCAGAGAGCGGGTAAAATTCCAGCGAAGTATGTAGTCGCGCTGGAAAACAAAATATTTATCGTAAGTCTCAGGGATCCTGTATTTATCTGTCCCGATACTCCTTGGCCTTACCACACCAAATTGCCTGCTGATGTCGGCCCGGAAACTAATCTGCGAAGGAACATAATTAAAATTAAAATCCTTAATCACATCGAACCAGTGGGATTTCCTTTTAGTAAAGAATTTTACAGTTTTAAATGGTTCGAAATACTTTGGCTGAGGTGCAAAGTTATAGCCCAGCGCACCCCTATGACGGGTAACATCATTAAATTCAATCAATGGGTTATGACTGCTGATATTAATGTATGAATAGCTTACATCTACATTTTCAATATCGTAAATCTTTGGTTTTTTACCGTTAGTTTTATTCTTCTTTACATTTGTAAAATTGAGTGTCTTTGTAGATGTGAAGTCGATAGCATTCTTGCGTATAGAATCTTTTTGATTAGACGGAGCAGTCTTTAATTTGTCTTTAAGTTTAATATCAAGGTCAAAAGGATCGTATTCAGGGGTACTCACAGTTTGAGAATAACTCGCAAATACTGGTATTGACATACCAGCTCTCTTCGGTAAAAGCTTACCTAACTCCAGGTTAGCACTTACATCGAACTGGTAGAAATTATCACGGTAGCGTTCATTTACTCTTTGTTCCAAAGTACCGAAACCATTAGTATGAGCATTTGCTGAGATAGACATTGTTCCCAGGTCTGCAAGGGTAACATCAACCCGTCCTAAGGCTGCGTACCCGCCTTGTTCATCAATTGAAGAAAGCCTCAACTCATTTACCCACATTTCGCCGCAGGCTGGCTGTAGTGAATTTGTATTCTCTACACCAATTAATATTCCACGAACTTCTCCGAGGTTCGGATTACCAATTACTGAATACTGCTGTCCATTGCGCTCGAGTTGTCTGTAAATTTGTCCCAGAGGCGTATTAGACACATTCCTTGCCTGCTTTATCTTAGTTAGTAGGTCAAGGTCAAGGTCAAGCGAATTTCGTGGGTTCCATAAACTATCATTATAGGCTAACGAATTTGGGTTCAACGATGCGGCTGATAGAGGGGTTTTAACTAACGGAATACGTACTTCATAATAGTTGCTTACGAAGTCTGTACCCATCCGTATAACGGCGGTAAGATCTTTGTTGCTGAAGGTGTTCGCCGGGTTAGTGGCACTTTCAGTATGAATAAACATCGATAATTTCCGGAACTGCCGTAGATCACGATTAGCAAAAGTTTGAAAAACAGCTTTTGCATCCTTCTGAGACAGGTTACAGAATTGCAAGGTCATTGCCTGTTCATTTTGCAACAGGTTCGCTCCATTATTAGAAGTTGTTTGAACTCTTTCAATTTCGGCAGGAGTGCGGTACGGGAGCGGGAGTCTTTTATCGTTTTCTTCTATGTTAACAGCCCCTACGTTTAATGTTGTTGGTGATGCTGCAGTATATAACCCGGTTGAATCAAGTTTGTATTGAAATTTCCTCCAGATATTTCTTGAGAGCTGTAATTCTCCGAAACGCATTACTACGCTATCCTGGAATCCTGTCATAAACATCCGTATGAAACGGATTGATTTAAAATCAGGTATCTGTCCGATTTTTCTATCGTAGTTAGCAATAGGGATACGTAGCTGGTACCAAGTTTCCGTTCTGTTGCTACCATCTGCAAGCGCTACAGGAACGAGTTTTTTATCTACAATAAAGTTTTTTCCAATCTGCATTTCCGGCGCAGTAGAAGGTTTAACATCAACGATATATTGAAAATATTCTTCGGTTTCATTTAAAGTATTGTCGCGGTTAAGGTCTTCCGCATCAGGATAAAGTGTCGCAGCCGATGAAAACTGGCCACCGTTATCTAACGGTGAGTTGCCTTCAGGGCTATTGTAATTTTTATAGCGCGAAAGAATACCATCATTTCCGCTAAAACCGGCGTCGCGATAATTTTTATAATCATCACTTGAAGGATCCCGTAATGCATCCTGGTAGGCCTTGGAACCTGTTCCAAAACTACTGGCTAACTGTGCCAGGTAAGTTTGTCGCTTAGCTACTTCAGCCGTATCATTAAGGCCATCGAAACCAATGTCCTGGTAGGCGCGATCTTCCGGAATGTTACTGAAGGCATTTGTAACCTGTATAGGGTTCCGGGCCACTCTTCCCCATACAGTCTGGTCCACAGGGCTGGGCGCGTTAGGCGTTGCGAGCCCGTTTTCATAAAACCTCCGGCCATCCTTTAAAATATCTTCGGAAACATTCCCAAGGTTGAAATATAATTTACCGCCCGTAGAACTGGTAGCGTTCGGATTGCCCGGAAAATTAATGAAGGGATCCTGTACCCAGGCTTCTATAAATTCAATATTGCTTGTTTCAAAATCTGTTTGATCGAGGCTGCGCATCAATCCGCCCCATCGTTTTTGTGGCTGGTTAAGTTTCCCTGTACCGTTTAGAACACCCGCACTATACGGACCAGGTATGTCATCATAATTATAAGGTCCTTTATCGGTTGGATAATAAGCGAGGTCAAAAGTTACCAGCTGGCTTTCGCCAAAACCGGTAGTACGTTGGGGAAAGATTTCTTTCTGGTAGACCTGCCGCACACGCGGATCACTTAGCAATGCTGCGTTAGCGCCTATAGGATTGTTGGGGCCTTTATATTGTTGTAAAGTTTGTTCAATTTGGTACCAGGCAATTTTTGCGCGGTTCTTTCCGTAATTAATATCGTTATTTAAGGCAGCCTCGGGAAATAAGATTGCACCGTTCCGATCGGTAGCACCCACCGGGGCAGAGGCGAGTGCCCAGCTGATGGGAGGAAATCTTAAGTCAATTCCCGACTTGCTTCCTTCAAAATCATCGAGATAAACTAACCCCGCCTTTCCTTTTCCAATTTGCGGGGCATGACCCGGCTTTAAAACTGCTGCTTCGCCGTAGACATTTATAGTTGACGGTACGGTGGTATTATAGAAAGGTAATTTATCAAGCCATTTAGTTAATCGCGGAACTTCTTTGCGGTAGTTAACATCCAGTCCAAACATCAAGTTACGAATAGGATCATCGTTCAGGTTTACCTTGGTAAAAAAAGGACGTTCACTTAGGCGAACTAAAGTGCCACCGAATGACAACTGTGATTTCGCAGTGTTTTTTGCAAGATAGTCGAATCGTAAACCGAGATATGATCGTTGCTGGATACCGAAGGAGGCATTGTTTTCAAAATTTACCTGTACGGGTAGGCCGGCATTTAAGATGGCCTGGTTAGTAATCTTAATGGTGCCAAGGTCATAATTAATATCGTAATCCAAACCTTCCTGTAAAGTTCTGCCGCCGGCAGTAACGCTTACGGAACCACGCGGAATGTTATAACCAATACTGATATCCGAAGAGCCGGAAGTTTTTGCTGACCCTTTTAGTACAAATCTGTTTAAGTTGGGATACTGCTGTGCCGTAGCTTTTATAGAATCATACAGGGCATAAAATAAAGTATCCTTTATGTTCGGCAAGGTCGTGTCGCTATAAACACCGACGGCAAGATCGCGGCCAAAAGGCTCAAGTACCGGGAAAATAACCCGGCTGTAAGGAGAGACGACCGTATAATTTTCTACGTAATCGAAAACCCCATCTGGTTGTGGATCAAGCTGGCTGTTGAGCCGATCAAGATTAATAAGTGAAATAATGGGTGCCCCCTGGTTTTTATTACCAAATGGGAAATATCTTTTTGCGCCAAGGCCTGGCTCCTGGTAAAGTACATTTAGCTTGAAATCCTGCGGCGATAAAGTTCCATACCCTATCGAATACACGTTTTTTAGCATGAGGTCCCAAATAGGTAAACTAACCCGTTGG
This sequence comes from Chitinophagales bacterium, assembly GCA_025355935.1. Lineage (GTDB taxonomy): Bacteria > Bacteroidota > Bacteroidia > Chitinophagales > Chitinophagaceae > Ferruginibacter. The sequence goes on from JANXYS010000151.1 coordinate 9,677, forward strand.
GAAGTTGCTTTCAGTAATTTCAGGAAAAGTATCTTTTGAGTACCCGTTGTGGTATCCGGCGGTACATCCTGTGAGAACTCACCCACCTGGAATATCTTGCCACGGTACGAATACTGATAGGCAACGGCAAGCACCTCATCCGTTTGTAGCGGCTGACTCAAAGAAATGGTACCTACCTGCCGGCTATAAGTATATTGGGTACTATCTAGTTTGCGCGCAA
>JANXYS010000175.1 GCA_025355935.1 Chitinophagales bacterium
TTTACGAATATGCATCGTTTCTACGATAGTAATTTCTGTTAGGCCATCGTGCCTGTGTTCTCTTTCACTCAACATCCGGGGAATAATCCCAATAACTTTTCCATTTGCTTCCAGGGCAGCATTTGCTACAGTGCCCATCAACCCTTTGTTTCCACCCCCGTAGATTATCGTGATGTTGTTTTCCGCAAGCAGGGTACCTAACTCTTTTGTGTGTTGTTCAAACACGGGGTTCGCACCGCTTTTACTTCCGCAAAAAACAGCAATAGATGTTATATTCATAACATTAAAAATTATTAATGCACAAAGACACAATGTTTTTTTATATTTTCAATCTTATTTTTACGTAAATTTTTTTTATGTCTCCAACGGTGTTGCTAGCATTTGTCATCGGGTATTTTTTGTTACTGTTGGGTGTTGCGTGGTACACAAGCAAAAACTCAAACAACGAATCTTTCTTTATTGGAAACCGGAATTCGAACTGGATGCTGGTTGCCTTTGGCATGATCGGTACATCATTATCAGGTGTTACTTTTGTGAGCGTTCCCGGTGGTGTCGGGAAAGAATCCTTTGCATATTTTCAAATCGTTATTGGATACCTCATAGGCTACATAGTAATTGCTCTTGTTCTTTTGCCACTTTACTATCGGCTTCATCTCACATCTATCTATAACTATCTTAGTTCAAGATTGGGCATCAACTCTTACAAAACAGGTGCTGCCTTCTTTATTCTTTCCCGTACCCTTGGAGCCACTGCGCGGCTCTATCTTGTTGTTAAGATTTTACAAGACTCTATACTCGCAAATTTGGGAGTACCGTTTTGGGTAACAACTATTATTATTTTGGTAATGATCTTAGTTTACACTTACGAAGGCGGTGTAAAAACAATTGTATTCACTGATACCCTTCAAACCACTTTTATGCTCACGGGTTTAATAGTGTGCGTTGTATATATTCTTCATGCGCTACACATGAATTTTGGAACTGCCATCTCAGCGCTTGGAGAAAAAGGTTATTCGCGAATATTTTTTGTTGATCCGGGAAGTAGACTATTTTTCTTGAAGCAGATATTAGCGGGAGCTTTTATAACAATTACCATGACTGGTATGGACCAGGAAATGATGCAAAAAGCCATTTCAGTAAAACGTTTAAAAGATTCCCAGAAAAATATCATTACACTTTCTGTTATAATGGTGGTAGTAATTTTTATTTTTCTTTTCCTCGGAGGCCTCCTCCATTTATATGGCGCACAGCAGGGTGTTACCGCCACTGGCGATAAATTATTTCCGGAGCTGGCACTGCATCATATGCCTCCAATTGTTTCAATCATTTTTATCATTGCTCTAATCTCTGCACTGTTTCCAAGCGCAGACGGAGCTATCACTGCGCTTACGTCTTCTTTTTGCATTGACATACTTGGAATGCAACGCAGGCCAGACTGGAGCGAAGAGAAGCGAAAAAAAATCCGGCAACGTGTGCATCTTGTTGTTGCAGCTGTATTTCTTGTGTTTGTACTTGTATTTTACAAAGTAAATAATCCGAGTATGATCGGTGTAATTTTAAAAGTGGCTGCATACACTTATGGGCCATTATTAGGGTTATTCACGTTTGGTATCATAACAAAAAAACAGGTTAATGATAAGTTGGTGCCCTACGTTTGCATTACCGCACCTGCTTTATGTTTTATTATAGATAAATTCCAGGCTCAACTTCTGGGTGGCTTCCAAATTGGTTCGGAATTATTAATATTGAATGGCCTTCTAACATTTGCAGGCCTTCTTGTCGTTGCCAAAAAATCTAATTCTTAACAACTATTTATGCAATTAATTAATGAGCGGGCGGAACATTATTCGGACAATTTCACTTCAAAAATGGACAGTGCGTTAGAAGATATTGCCACATCAACTCATGCCAGCCACCTGCACGCTCATATGCTAAGCGGCCACGTTCAGGGAATGTTCCTGCAAATGATTAGTAAGATGCTGAGGCCATTATTGATACTTGAGATCGGCACATTCACTGGCTTTAGTGCGATATGTTTGGCAAGGGGACT
>JANXYS010000180.1 GCA_025355935.1 Chitinophagales bacterium
TTTTATGGTGGTTGTCAACTGCTGAAAAAGAGCTCTTAGTGGATTCAGTAATTGACCGAAACCGATACCGTATTGTTGGTATGACCGTGCTAACAACATGGATCTTTGCCACCCTAACCTGGACTTACTTCTTCAGTACAATTATAACCTCCATCGGTACATCGATATTACTAGGGTTGTTTATGGGTTTCATCATTTTAACGATCGACAGGGCTCTTATAAAAGGAATCACTCGTAACAACAAGAAAAAATTCATTCCGTTATTATTTCGGGGAGTACTTGCCCTTACAATCGGAACTTTTATGGCGCAGCCGGCGGTACTGTACATGTTTGATAAGGAAATCAGGCTGCAAACTTCGCTTGATGACGAACAAAAGAAGCTGGTAAAAAAACAGGCCCTTGAGACCTTTTATAAAAGCCAGCGGTTAGAACTGGTGAATGAAAAGAAGGCGATTGAAGCTGCGTCAACTTCGAAATATGAAGACGTTAATAAATCCCGGGATAATTTTCTTGCCGAAACCGACGGGAGTGGTGGCACAGGTAAGGTGGGAATAAAAGACATCGCCATTGCTAAAAGGAATGAATATGAAAAGATTGACATCGAATATAAACAAGCCAAACTGTCTGATCAGCCTAGATTAACAGCTATCGATGCCGCCCTAAAAGATATAGATGATAAAATAAAACAGAGCCAGGCCGATTTTGCCGGAAATCTTAATAATGGTTTTTTGACGCGCGTGGAAGCTCTCAATAATCTTCTTAAAAATAATCCGGCACTTCAGTTTAGATATTACCTTATTGTTTTTATACTGATGCTCATTGAGTTAATGCCGGTGATAGCTAAAACAATGCTTCCTTCTGGTAGTTATGATGAAAAAGTGATGCTTCGCGAAGAGATGGAAATTGCCCTCGCGGGGTCGAATATGCGAAAGGAACAAATGTTGAAAGAACTCTACAACCAGGCTGCCTTTGAAAACGATAAAGAAACGATCACGGCATTTTTTACGCTTACTAATGATGACAGGACTTCAAAAATGAAGGCCTTCAGCCAAAAGTGGAAGGAAGATCCTCACCAAAGTTTCGATGGGTTGTGGGAAAAAATGAAAAAGGAGATCTTTACAAAACAGGAAAACTGAGAGGATTTCGGTATTTAGATTGGTCAAGTCCGTTGTAGCAAAATAATATTTGAATTAAAAAATGCTACACAAGTTGTAGCAAAAAAAAATTAGAAGTTTTAAATGCTACAAAAGTTGTAGCATTTTTATTCTTTATTTATTTTTTGCTACAAGCTTTTTATATCGCAAAATTATATTTTGAAAATTCAGGAGTGCGCATTAAAACCGCAGGAAACTCGGAGGAAATCATAAGTATAACTTCCACCTCAATTATCTTATTTTTGTCGCTATGGCAAAGGCTACCGGGGATACGCCCTTAATGCAACAACACAATTCTATCAAGGCTAAATATCCGGACGCGATCCTGCTATTCAGGGTGGGCGATTTCTACGAGACCTTCGGTCAGGATGCCATTATTACGGCCCAGGTTTTAGGAATCACGCTAACGAAACGCAATAATGGTAACCCCGATGCTTCAGAATTGGCTGGCTTTCCACATCATGCTTTAGATACATACTTACATAAACTTGTTAAAGCGGGCTATCGCGTGGCGATATGTGATCAGCTGGAAGACCCAAAAGCAGCTAAGGGAATAGTTAAAAGAGGTGTAACTGAGTTGGTTACACCAGGAGTTGCAACCAATGACCGTTTGCTGGAGCATGGAAGTAATAACTTCCTCGCAGCACTACATTTCAACGAGGAGAAGATCGGGTTGTCGTTCCTTGATATTAGTACCGGCGAATTTTTCATCGCGGAGGGAGATAAAGAATATACCGACAAACTATTACAGAGCCTCCAGCCCGCTGAAGTTATTTTTCAGCGGAACAGGCAAAAAGTTTTCAAGGAATATTTTGGCTCGTCCTTCTTTACTTATACGTTGGATGAGTGGATATTTTCCGAGGCGTATGCAGAAGAAACTTTATTAAAGCATTTTGGAACCCACAGCCTGAAGGGATTCGGTATAGCAGAATTGAAAAATGGAATTATTGCTTCCGGCGCCATTCTTCATTACCTCAAAGATACTGAGCACCCGAATCTGCAGCATATAACTTCCCTGCAGAGAATCAATAAGGATGATCACTTATGGATGGACCGTTTCACCATCCGTAACCTTGAACTTATTGGTAACGGGGAAAATACAAGTCTCTTTAAGACAATGAATGCGACAGTTTCACCGATGGGAGCCAGGCTTTTGAGACGCTGGCTTCTTATGCCATTAAATGATATTGGCAGGATAAACGAGCGGCTGGAAACTGTAGAGTATTTCATCATCGAAACAGACCTAAGGAATAAAATATCACAGCAAATAAAGCAGGCCGGTGATGTGGAAAGGCTGGCAGCTAAAGTACCTTTAAAGAAAATTAATCCACGCGAGGTATTGCAAGTAGCCCGTGGCCTGCAGCAAACGGAATTAATAAAACAAGTTTGTGCTGCATCTTCAAATGAATATTTGAAACGATTAGGTGATTCTTTAAACAGCTGTCATTATATCCTTGAAAAGATAACCAGGGAAATTCATGAAAACCCGCCTGCCGCAACCAATAAAGGTGGTTTGATTGCTGCAGGAATTCATACAGAGCTTGATGAATTAAAAGCCATTGCGAGTGGTGGTAAAAACTATTTGCTCGAGCTCCAGCAAAAGGAAGCCATAGCTACTGGAATTTCATCTCTGAAGATAAGTTTCAATAACGTTTTTGGTTATTACCTGGAGGTTACAAATCTTCACAAGTCAAAGGTTCCCGCAACCTGGATTCGAAAGCAAACACTTGCTAACGCCGAGCGTTACATCACCCCTGAGTTGAAAGTTTACGAAGAAAAAATTGTTGGTGCGGAAGACAGGATCACCCAGATAGAACAACAGATTTTTCAGGAACTTTTAAATGAGTTGCAGGATTACATCTCACCAATGCAAGTGAATGGAAATGTAATGGCAATACTCGATTGTTTGTGCTGTTTTGCTAATAATGCACTGCAGTTTGGCTACAAAAAACCGGTTATGCATGACGGTGATGAATTGTATCTTAAGGAGAGCCGTCATCCTGTAATAGAAAGAAACCTTGTTCCCGGCGAATCTTACATCAGCAACGATATCCTTCTCGATTCCTCTACTCAACAGCTTATCATTTTAACCGGTCCGAATATGAGTGGTAAGAGTGCGATACTTAGGCAAACTGCCCTGATTACCCTGATGGCGCACATGGGTAGTTTTGTTCCCGTTGCCGCAGCCAGCATTCCACTTACAGATAAGATCTTTACCAGGGTTGGTGCCAGCGATAATTTAAGTGGGGGTGAAAGTACATTCATGGTAGAAATGAATGAAACTGCCAGCATCATTAATAACCTCACATCCCGCAGCCTCATACTCCTGGATGAAATAGGCCGGGGAACATCGACTTATGATGGAATTTCCATCGCATGGAGCATTGCGGAATATATTCACCAGTCGCCATTTACGCCTAAAACACTTTTTGCGACTCATTACCATGAGTTAAATGAGCTGGAGAACAAGTTTCCAAGGATTAAAAACTTTCACATCACCAACAAAGAGCTGGGAAATAAAATCATTTTCTTACGCAAGCTTGCTGCCGGGGGCAGCACTCATAGTTTTGGTATTCACGTTGCGAGAATGGCGGGCATGCCTCCATCTCTCATTGACAGGGCTAACGAAATTTTACTGCAGCTCGAAGAAAGCCGCGATAGAAATAACGGCGAAAAAACAACCATAGAGGATACCATGAAGAAATTGAATCATCCGAAACTCCAGCTCAGTATTTTCGACACCCATTCGGTTGTTTTTGATGAAATCAGAACTTTACTCGACAGCATTGATATCAACCGCCTTACACCCGTAGAAGCATTATTAAAAATTCAGGAGATTAAAAGTAAGATCAAATAAAAGCCGTCCTTATTTTTATTGCAGCAGCGAATGCTTCACTTACCTGATCTTTAAAATATATTTGTAGCGCATGACTAAGCCCTTAATGATTTTTTGGATGATGATCTTCCTGGCGGCCGGAAGGGCAAACGCGCAATGTACAACCCTCGGACAAAATCCATCAACTGCGTTTCCCGTTTGCGGTACTACGGTATTCAATCAAACAACGGTGCCAATCTGTGGGAGCACTGACCTGGCGGTCCCTGGATGCACTGGCGGATTGGGTGGCGCGAATTATCAAAATAAAAATCCTTTTTGGTACAAGTTTACTTGTTTTCAATCTGGCACCCTTGCCTTCAAAATTACCCCGATAGACCTTAATGACGATTACGACTGGCAACTTTACGACATTACCGGTCGGAATCCGAATGATGTATTCACAACCCCTTCACTGATAGTAACGGGCAACTGGGCCGGAACATATGGCGTAACGGGCGCCAGCAGCACCGGATCAACCCAGATTCAATGCGCATCTGATCCTGCAGCCCACGAAAATACTTTTGCCCAGTCGCCAAAACTAATTATAGGTCATGAGTATTTACTCCTGGTTAGTCATTTTACGGAAACACAAAGTGGATATGGCCTGCAATTTACTGGTGGCACAGCAGTAATTACTGATCCTAAGTTACCAGCGCTACTTGACGGTGAAGCGGCGTGCGACTCTAAGCATATTGTAATCCGCCTTAATAAAAAAATGAAATGTAAAAGCCTTGCGGCCGATGGTTCAGACTTCAGTATTAATACCGCCCTTACCTCCATTATATCTGCCAGCAGCGTTCAGTGCGCGTCGGGGTTTGATATGGATTCCATAGTATTGACACTGGATAACCCTATGCCGCCAGGCACTTTCAAAGTTTCAGTAAAAACAAGCAGCGTCGATGGCAATACACTCCTTGATAATTGCGATCGCGGAGTGCCGGTAGGCGATAACGTTTCCTTTGTTGTTTACCCGCTAGTTCCGACCCCCATGGACAGTTTAACCAAGGTCAAATGCTCTCCAACAAGTGTCGAGCTTGTATTTAAGAAAAATATTTTATGCAGTTCAGTGGCAAGTGGCGGATCAGATTTTATCGTTACCGGGCCATCGCCCGTGAGCGTGGTCTCAGCCTCAGGAATCAATTGTAAAAACGGGCTTTCAAAAAAAATCATCGTAAACTTTTCTTCCCCAATTCAGCTTGGTGGCATTTACACTATTACTTTACAGCAAGGGTCAGACGGTAATACTATTTTCGACGAATGTAGCCAGGAAACACCGGCCGGCAGCAGCCTGCAGTTTACCGTCGCTGATACCGTGAATGCAGATTTCAACTTTTTAATTACTTATGCCTGCGACCGGAACATTGTGAATTACAACTACCTTTCCCGCGACGGCGTAAATAAATGGAATTGGACATTTGATGATAGCACATCCAGTACCCAGCAGAACCCGGTAATTACATATAGCAATCTCCGCCCCAAAAGCACAA
>JANXYS010000192.1 GCA_025355935.1 Chitinophagales bacterium
AATGTAGTAATACCCGGGGCGAATTCCATGGGCATCCCGCATAACAAAACCATCTCCATTTCCTACCAGGCCGGCAAAATGAAATCCACCGTCAAAAAGTGGAACAGCTTTTCTTAAAACAGATGCAATATCGAGTTCCCCGGGTGATCTTTCATCAGCCTGTACCAGAAAATGATGCACCACTTCCATCATAGCTGCCAGATCACTCTGACACTGAAACTCGCCCGGGCTCATGTTTATAAGGTCAAATAGCTCCTCCGTATTTACAAGGTTGAAATTTCCGGCTAAGGCGAGATTACGGGTCGGTATGGTATTTTTCTTAATAAATGGATGACAAAAATTGACATCATTTCGCCCTTGCGTTCCGTAACGGAGATGGCCTAGCAGAACTTCACCCATCACATTGATATGACCCTTCATTAAACCTGGATGGTTTCTTATATCGGGCTGATATTTCTCTACTTCTTCGATTTCTTTACCAATTTGCGAAAAAAGGTCTGCAATTGGTTGCTGGGCATTGCTCCGTAAGCGATACATAAAAGGATAACCTGGTTCCGTATCAAGCTTTACGGTAGCGATTCCTGCCCCATCCTGGCCGCGATTATGTTGTTTCTCCATCAACAGGTATAGCTTGTTGATGCCGTATAAAACCGAGTCATATTTTTGTTGGTAAAAACTGAAAGGTTTTCTTAAACGAATGAAGGCAAGGCCGCATTCGTGCTTAATTGCGTCGCTCATTATATAGAGGTGCCTGTGATGAAGTGCGAAATTAGGTTATTGAGCCAGAGGAAACAAAAAACCCCTCGCGTTTGTGAGGGGTTTAAGATATCTCTAAGTAATTAATTTATAATCCACTGATGGTTATTCCCACCTGCAAAAGCTTCACATCCGCAGCTACACCATCTTTGAACATAGTGGTAAGGTTGTATGCACCAAACAAACTAAACACTCCATAACCAACACGGGCAGTAGCTGCGATCCTGGTAGTATTGAAATAGGTTTTAGAATTGATCTTAAGAATCTGGCTGTTGATAGTTGATCCCGCAGCATTTTGCAATGTCTTTCCCTTAGTGTGTGCGTTTACCAATGTTCCTATTTTAACACCTATAGCTGCTTTCAATGACTTATTAGGATTTGAAGGGTTGGCTGTGAAACGAAGTTCCAAAGGCACTTCCGCATATGCGGTGGAAAGTTTATACTTCTTGTAATGACTGCTTGTATCTGTGTTGATGAAGCGAAGATCCTTGGAAGTGCCACCAATATCAACAGTAGTTTTCTTAAAGTATATATTGCTGGTCCCAACCCCTACTCCCAGGCCGACACTAAAACGTCGATCGCTTTTAAACGGTTTATCGAGCATAAGATAAGCATTGGCGCTCCGGTTAAAAGAGTTGATTCGGCTGCTAATGCTGTCTGGAGCGCCATTCCAGTTATTATGAGCAACCTGGAACATAAAATGATCGCCAGCGCGGCTAACAAGATCGTAAGTTTTTTTAGTTTTTGTTGTGGCAGGAGTCTGCGCAATGACAGAAATGGAGGCCAGAAGAACGAAAGGGGCCAATAATAATTTTCTCATAATTAATTCTTGTGCGGCAAAAATAATTGGGCGCACGGTTAATGAAAGGTTAAATGATCGGGATTAGAACCTCTGAAAGACGGCCCTGGTGGGGGTTCAAAATCGAAATCATCTTCTGATAGTTTAAATACCGGTCGCAAATGTAGGATAAATAATAGGTTTACACTAAGATGTAAATAGAATTGCCTTCATCACCGAAGTACCATCACAGTGCCTTTTAAAATTCTTTGTGGCTTTGGCAGATTAATTATATACACATACACACCCGGTGATACGTCCTGCCCTTTGTACCTGCCGTTCCAGGGGACATTAAAGTTTTTATTCTCAAAAACTATTTGTCCGAAGCGGTCAAAAACCCTGAGCTCGAAACCAGGAAAAGCGTTGAGTGCCGGAATGCTCCAGGTTGGATTAATGCCATCGCCATAGGGAGTAAAAGCATTTGGAATAAATATACCATTAAATACTTTTACTGATACTGAATCTGAACTCTTTCCGCAGCCATTGTTAGAAAGCACATCCAGCACGTAAGTGATATTAGCAACAGGATTTACGAGTGGATTAAGCGTTTGCGAATTAGTGATATTCATGAGCGGCGACCAGGTGAAAGATTTGTAAGTGCCATTGATGCTTCCGTTTAAAGCAGTTGTTTGGCCCTTAACGATAAGTTTATCCGGCCCTGCTGCGGCAAGTGCGCGCTCGTAAACCGTAATTGCCGTTTG
>JANXYS010000273.1 GCA_025355935.1 Chitinophagales bacterium
TGCACCTTTTTTAATTTTTCCAATAATTCCCTGAGCATCACAAAACGCTGTAGTAACCAGGGAAAGAAATAAGAAGGTAAATGTTTTCATTTTCAGATTTAAAGTAAGCAACAAATTTACCTGGCATTTTGCTAACACTGGGTTAATTATTAATAGAAAATTACTAGTTTGCGACACATAAAGTAAAATCCAAAGATTATGAAAATTGCAGTACTTGGCGCGGGAATGGTAGGCCGGACAATAGCCGAAGATCTTTCGGTAATTTATGCTGTAACCTCGTTTGATTGGGATGAAATAAACTTATCATTGCTGAAATCGCGCGCTGACGTAGACACACAAATTGCAGACCTGCAAAATTATCCTGGTTATATGGAAATGCTCAGGAGTTTTGATCTTGTGGTGAGCGCCGTACCTGGTTTTATGGGATATAATACCCTTAAAGCAATCATAAGTTCGGGAAAGAATGTGGTAGATATTTCTTTTTTTCCTGAGGACGGGTTGGATCTAGACTCGCTGGCAAAAAAAAATAAGGTAACCGCAATTATTGATTGTGGTGTAGCGCCAGGCATGAGCAATCTCATTTTGGGTCGTTATAATGAGATTATGAAGATCGACTCATTCGAATGTCTGGTAGGCGGCTTACCAAAGCTGCGTAAGAAGCCCTTTGAGTATAAGGCTCCTTTCTCCCCCATAGACGTCATTGAAGAATACACCCGACCGGCCAGGTATGTAGAAAACGGTCATCTTATTACGAAACCTGCATTAAGTGACTCCGAGCTAATCCATTTTGATGAGGCCGGCACCCTTGAATCTTTCAATACTGATGGATTAAGAAGTATTCTTTTCACAATGAAACATATCCCTAATCTTAAAGAAAAAACGTTACGTTATCCCGGTCATATAGACCTAATAAAATCATTGCAGCAGGCCGGGTTTTTTGATGAAGGGCTAGTTGAAGTAAAGGGCCAGGTTTTTCGGCCGTTAGATTTTACATCATCCATACTTTTTAAGCAATGGAAACTCTCCCCTCATGATGCTGAATTTACTATTATGAGAATTAACATGGATGGAGAAATCGATGGTAAGCAGGTAAAAGTAGAATATAGTCTGTACGATGAAAATGACACAGCAACTCAAACGTCATCAATGAGCCGTACAACTGCGTTTACCTGCACAGCCGTAGTAAACATGATGAATAGTGAACTCTTCAATCAAAAAGGGGTATTTCCACCAGAGCTAGTAGGCAAGTCTGAAGAATGTTTTAACTATATCATTCAATATCTTTCTGAAAGAAACGTGATTTATAAAAAATCCATTGTTGCTGTCTAACCAACTTCCTTTTAAACAAAAAGGGCTGACTTATAAATAAAACTGTGCCTTGAGATTCTCTTAAAAGATAACACTTCTCCATCAGGGATCCGAATAAAAAGAGGCTGCCTCGTACTTATGAGACAGCCTCTTAATTATTAATCCAATTAATTATTGCGGCAGCAATACCTGGTCAATTTTATGTAAAACACCGTTCAGGTAAAATTGATCGCTCGTACCTGATGGTGCAGGGGTAGGATTAATAAGAATATTTGCTGCTGTTGCATTTGCCACTCCCTTAACGGTTGCTGAAGACACAAATAAACCTGTAAATACTGCTTTTAGCCCAATCCCCGGATGTGTTGGAATCGCACCATTTAGTAAAGTGGGGAAGTAACTTTCCGAAGTTGGGAGATTATTATTAAACGCTCTGACGCCAAGAATATGATAAACAATAATTCCTTTAACCTTTTGTGCAGAAAGTGCCTTAAACAAAAGCGGGTTTCTGAAAACAGTTGGACCGATTGAATCCTTCGCTGTCGCAAGTCCTGTAGCTGTAGCAAACGTTGATCCTCCTGCAGGAAAACCTTGCGCCACAAGTGCCTGGTAAATCGCGCCGCTTAAAGTAACCTGGAAGGCAGAATCTGTTGGCGCATATACGGTGAGGTTAGCTCCAATATTCAGAAGCGCTCCAACAAGTGTACCCGGAGCCACTGTACCACTGTCTGCCCGTATAATGGCGGCCTTTAAGTACCTCAGCGTGGTATCTGCACTGATCCTGTTCCATAAAAACGTAGTTGGTGGAACAACTACATTAGCGATCTCATGAAAAACTCCATTTGCTGCCTGGTTATCCAGTGAAACAATGGGTGTATTATTAACCCACGCACCGTTGCGGCTGGAAAGGAAGGTGGTCAGTCGTAACAGTGCACTGACAGAAGGAGCGGGATTAATTAGGGTTGGGTATTGAAAATTCGGAAAGCTTGCAGGAATGTTTGTCGATAATAACTTTTGCGGGATAATATTATAACTCACAATGCCGGCAGCGCTTGCGGCCGGAAAACTTGCTGAGTTTAGAAACGCACTGAACACTGCGTCAGGCGCTGCCGCGGGAACGGCGCCGCCAGTTATTGCTGTTACAAACCTCCTGACAGCAGCATTTGTAGGAACGAAAACAGTATACTCGTTAGCCTTATTATTAAGTGTAGCAAGTAAGCCGCTCTTTAAAATAATTTTAAAGTACAAACTATCGTTGGCTCGTGCAGATGATTTTAAGGTATCGCCGAGGGCGCTTCCTGATCCTGGTAAGATAATAGAAACTGGTGTTGTTCCCTGAATTTGCTCCAGCCCTTTATTACATGCTGTGAGAAGTCCTGCACCAGACAAAACCAACAGGGATGCTATCTTGAATTTATTAATAAATTTCATAATCAATAATTTTGTTTTTAATACATTATTAGTAGATGTTGTACCCGAAGCTTACATAATATAATCCACCAATATTTGAGTTACCAATTCCGTTATAATAATACTGATTAAGAAGGTTGTTCGCTCCTACCTTCAATACAGACTTTGTTTTAGGTAACTTTATACTTACTTGCGCATCTAGAGTTTGAACAGATGGCAACTGACCGCTTGCAAGATCGCCATCATAGTAAAAAGAGTCCTGCCACCTGTATGCTACTGAGAATCCAAGTCGCTTTTGCGGTCCAAAACCGGTATTGCCAAATGATGCATTCAACTTGTATTTTGGAGAATTAAAGAAGGTGGTAAAGTTAGTAGGTACGTTACTTAAGTTGTCGGAAGCTGCATTAATACTTACACCGAAATTTAACGGTAACCTGTAGTCGAATCCGACACCAAAGCCATATGTCTTAATTTTGCCTGGTGAATTTATCGGAACTGAATAGGTTTGACCTTGTGAGGTATCTCCAAGTGTAATCGCTGAACCGGATTTCGACTGGATGACATTTCTGCGCGCAAGGAAATCCGTGTATTCACCGAAGTAAGTATAAATGTCAATCAGTAATTTGGATTCCATAACTAATCCTTTATATCCCGCCTCAAAAGAAGATAGAGATTCAGGTTTTAACGAAGTAAAAGGAGTAGCAACTATTTTGCCATGACGCAGGGAATCGCGATCGTAGGTTGGATTTCCATCAAAGTTATAAATACTTTTAAATGCGTCATTTCCGCCAATAAGTTTATAGGATACAAGATCAAGGTTTATCCATTGTTGTTGTGTAGAAGGAAACCTGTAAGCTGTTTGATAAGACAGCCTGAAATTATTATTTTCAGCGACCTTAATAACTGCCGTAACCCTCGGTGTCAGGCGACCTTTAAAGTTTTCATTTTTATCATACCTGCCGGAAGCAGTCAATTTTACTATACCGAATTCTTTTGAAGCCTGTATGTAGGCACCTACTTCCCTAATGCCTATAGGACCGGCTGTATCAGCAAAGAGTGTGCCTTGTGAGTTTAAAACGTACTTCCTAAAATTACCACCTATCAGTACGTCTGCAAATCTTTTGGTTAGTGAGGATAGATTATAATTTCCTTCAACATTGTAAAGATCGGAACGATCTAATAAAGCTCCGCCTAATGGAACAGGCAATTTTGAAACGCTGTCGTATAAATTTTTGAATGTAGCTGTACCTACTTTAGGACGACCAATGTCCGCTACTGACCGGGCAGCTACATGCGCATCGTAGTCTGAGGCGCCATTCAATTTAGATCCCAGGTAAGCCTAGCCGTATTGCGCGAACCAAACGTTTGATCCAGGACTTGGTTTCCATGCTTCATTGAAATTTTGAGTGGTTGCTGCAAGGTTAAAGCTTCCGCCCGCATTCTCCTGAGTTGTGTAAGCACGAAGTAGCCAATTTTTATTAATGAACTCCAGCTTATACTGTCCCATTTTGAAATCCTTAATAGTGTACCTGGAAGCGCCTGTGTAGATGGTATTTCCTGTTCCCCAATATCCAGCAACAGATGCCTCTGTACCAGCAGATATTTTATAGTGAAGAGATCCCCCTAGTTTAAAGTTCACTGTATTGGGGTTAATGATTTCCTGTTCAGTATAGCCGGTTCTTGAAACTACGATGGGTTTTCCTGTAAGGGTAGAAATGTAAGGAGCAAGGAAAGGTATCGCTGCGGCCGCTCCATTCAAAACCTGGCGTATATCAGCACTGGTTTCATCTCCGTAGGTATTTACTCCATCATAACCAGGATCGGTTAACCGATCCCCTGCTTTGAGTTTTGCGGCAGACCGGTTATAATCTCTGTAGTCTGTTCCTATCCAGTCTTTTGCCTGGATAAATTCTGTGGTAATCTTAAAGGCAAATTTTTCGGATATTTTTTTACCCCATCTTAAACTGTAGCTGTAATAAGGCGAAGTTGGTCTTTCTCGTTTATCTGTATGCATAATACCCTGCTTAACAACAAATGATAAGCCCTGATATTTGAATGGATTTTTACTCGTCATCAACATCGTTCCGTTCATACCTCCAGGACCATAAAGGGCAGAAGACGCTCCTGAAAGCAATTCAATATTATCAATATCTAATTCATTCAATCCTATAATTGCTCCGACAGAAAAATTTAAACCGGGAGCCTGGTTATCCATTCCGTCGACCAGCTGATTGAATCTTGTATTTCCACTCCCGCCGAAACCACGTGTTGTTGGTGTTTTGAAAGTAAGAGAGGATGTTGTAACGTCAACTCCTTTCAGTGTACTAACTATATCATAAAAATTTGCTGCAGGCGCATTCCGTATGGCCGCAGCATTAACCCTTTCAATAGATACAGGAGATTCCAATATTTTTTGGGGCACGCGGGAGGCGGAAACTACCACTTCCTGGCCAAGTGAATTCGAAGGAACAAACTTAATTTTTAGTGAGGCGGCGGCGCTGGATACGGAAACTTCCTGCTGCTGATAACCAATTGAAGAAAAGATAAGGGTAGCAGGTAAACTTTTGGTGTTAATGGTAAAGTTTCCTTTGTCATCGGTGTAGGTACCGGTCTCAGATCCTTTTAAAGAAACTGAAACAGCGGCGGCGTTTTCGGTGGTAGCACTGTTTTGTACATTACCGCTGATGGTTACATTTTGAGCGAAGGCCGTAATCACGAGAATGTTGGCTGTAATCAATGTAACCAAATAGCTTGTAATTTTTCTCATATAGCTTTATTTTGGTTTAAAAATGTAAGGCAAAATAAGCATGTTTATTATGTTTTGAAACTTTATTTGCTAACCATTTGTTGAAACTTTTCAAACTCATGAATTATTTATCTCAAAACAAGATGTTACTTTAGCGCTATGGCAAATTTTCACTTTTTAGGGCAGACAAATTTCTATAGCGGAAAAGTAAGGGATGTATA
>JANXYS010000277.1 GCA_025355935.1 Chitinophagales bacterium
TCCGTGATGTTCTGCAACAGCACCTGCATGCGTTAATGAATTGGCAATCGACACTAACTGATCGTGAGGTGTCTTTTGAAGAGCTACCAGCATTGTTTCGTGCGGAACAGCAGTACCCCATGGATTTGAGCTTGCAGTAGTAGCCAGGGTGCTTAGCGTTCCGTTATGCAGTAAAGCAACGTGTTCTCCCGTTAACAAATGCGTCCATTCCCAGGCCTGGCAACTTAAGAAGGCAAGTCCACCAAGTATCGTGAGAATCATATATTTTTCTACCCCTTTCCGGTTCATTTTGTGTCCTTCATGAACGGCAAGCACCATTGTTACGGAGCTAAATATCAGGATGAAGGTCATCAAGCTTACGAATGCCAATGGCAGATTTGCATGCCCCGCAAATGGAAAAGCATTAAACACATGGTTAGGATCTGCCCAATCGTTTACACTAAACCGGATAGTTCCATAACTTATCAGGAATGCGCCGAAAGTAAAGGCATCACTCATCAGAAAATACCACATCATTACCTTACCATAACTTGAGTTAAACGGGCTTCTGCCACCGTTCCACCATTTTGTTCCTACCGGAATTGCTGCTGTAGACATAAGTGTTAAATTCTAAATTTTAAACCAACCTTGATACTCTGAAACCGAGCCAAAGGATTTTATTATTCTCCCCATAACTCGTATTAGCAATTATATTTCCCTGTTAGCGTTACTTAATCATAATCAAAAAAAGCAAGAGGTATACCCAAAGTATTCCAACAAAATGCCAATATGTACTAATTAACTCAACTGGTATTACGCTGTAACTCCTAACCCTGTTATTAAATGCTTTTAAAGACATTACTACAAGCGTAATGATTCCTCCCAATACATGAAGAGCGTGCAACCCTACGATGACATATAAAAATGAGTAGGACACGTTAGCTTTTAACGTAATGCCCCGGTCCCATAATTGGGTAAATCCTAATACTTGCGTCAATATAAAAAAAATTCCAAAAACAAGTGTGGCGGCCAACATCCAACGATACCGACGCATATCTCTCTGTTTGAAAGCCTTAAGAGCCATCCATAGGGCAACGCTGCTTAGTGCCATTATACCAGTGCTGTACCAAAACGCTCCTGGTAAATCAAAAGACTGCCAGTTAGCCATGTTTCTTTTTACAATGTAAGCACTCGTAAACCCTGCAAACATCATCAAAATGCTTCCTATCCCAACCCACAACGTAAATTTATGCGGGTGAATTTTATTTTTGGTATGATCAATCATCACTGTAGTCATTCTAATAAATTGCGACCGAATCGTCCAGATCATTTTTAATGAGTAACCCCATCAAATTGGTCGATATCGTTTTCCTGTATCCTTGCTGGGTTTTATTTGCATATAAACTTAAAAATACAATCATCAGATAAAAATATGAGCTAAACATTACCTTTCTGGCAGATACAATATCCATCCGTATAAATAATAACACACTTAAATAAACCATTGACAGATTACAGCCAAAGATAATCCACATACTCACGTTGCCACTCATCTTGAAAAGATATGGCAAAAAACCTACGGGTATCATAAGCGTACTATAAATGATCGCCTGTAATGCCGTAAACTTTGTCGGTCCCTTGTCGCTGGGCAACAACTTAAAACCTGCGGCAGTATAGTCTTTATGAGCCAGCCAGGCAATAGCCCAGAAATGGGGAAATTGCCATAAAAACTGAATGCCAAATAAAATCCAACCTCCAGTCCAGTTATTCTCGTTCCCAGGACTGAAACTTGCTACCCAGCCAATTAAACATGGTAACGCGCCGGGTAACGCGCCAACCAATACCGCGATGGAACTCACCTTTTTTAAGGGTGTGTAAACAAATCCATAAAGAAGCAAGCTTAGCAAACTTATTATTGCCGCCTCTATGCTAAAGCTGTACATGATATAAATACCAAGCAAACCGGCAATCACCACGAAAGTCCAACCCTCCCTCACCGACATCCGGCCACTAGCTATCGGTCGGTTTGCGGTGCGCTTCATGATGGCATCTGTATCTTTCTCAAGTATCTGGTTAATTCCGTTTGCGGAACCAGTTACCAGTATTCCGCCTGCAAAAAGTAAAAGAACTTGTAGTAAGTCAAAATTAATGTTTGGTGCTAGCAGGTAACTCACCACGGTACTAAACACCACCATAAAGCTCAGCGTAAATTTTATTAGTAGAAAGTAATCCTTTACCTTACTTGCCAGTGTGAACGATGCTGAATTGGTTATAGTGTTGTTCTCCTGCATTATCTCATTTGCCGTTTGCAAATTTGCAAACCTGCCAATTTATTCTCCAATTTAACTGCTTCTATTATTTATCCTTCTTCATTTTACGCTAAAGCAGAGCCTTCGGTTTGACGATTTGCTTACTAATTAATGCGTGGTTTCGTCTTCACCAATGGGAACATTTTGGGGAATAAAGTCTCTTCCGTCTTTCCCATAATCATAAGCCCAGCGATGAACTTCAGGAATTTCACCTACCCAATTTCCATGACCCGGCCGTACAGGTGTTGTCCACTCTAATGTGTTTGCCTCCCATGGATTTTGCGAGGTAACCTTTCTGCCTTTAAATATGCTGTAGAAAAAGTTAAAAACGAATAAAAGCTGTGCGGCAAACACGATCATCGAAACAACACTGATGAATTCATTAAGGCCACCAAACATTTTAAAGGACTCCCAGTTTGCGAAATCGTAATAACGGCGTGGCATACCTGCAAGGCCTTCGTAGTGCATTGGCCAGAAAATCAGGTAAGCACCAACAATAGTTACCCAAAAATGGATATAGGCAAGTGTATTGTTTAAATATTTACCGAACATTTTGGGAAACCAATGGTAAACCCCCGCAAACATGCCAAAGAAAGATGCAACACCCATCACAATGTGAAAATGGGCAATTACAAAATACGTATCGTGCAAATGAATGTCTAAAGCTGAATTTCCAAGGAATATCCCAGTTAAACCACCACTGATGAATAAACTTACAAAGCCGATAGCGAAGAGCATACCTGGTGTAAAACGGATATTTCCTCTCCACAACGTTGTTAACCAGTTAAATACTTTAATCGCAGAAGGAACCGCGATAAGTAGCGTTAATAATACGAACACGGATCCAAGGAACGGATTAAGCCCGGTTACAAACATATGGTGCGCCCAAACGAGGAAAGCAAGAATCGTGATTGCAAATAAGGAACCTACCATCGCCATATACCCAAAAATCGGTTTACGGCTATTTACTGACAAAATTTCAGAAGCCATGCCCATTGCTGGCAAGAGGATGATATATACCTCGGGATGCCCCAGGAACCAAAACAAATGTTGGAACAGAATAGCACTACCACCCTCATTCGGCAATATTTTACCAGCCACAATGATATCGCTTAAAAAAAAGCTGGTACCAAGATTACGATCAAATAATAACAGGATTGCGCCAGACAGAAGAACCGGGAATGAAAGTACACCAAGGACCGCTGTAAAGAATAAAGCCCATATAGTAAGTGGCATTCTTGTCATACTCATCCCTTTGGTACGCATGTTTAATATTGTAGTAATATAGTTGAGGCCGCCGAGCAGTGATGACACAATAAACATAGCCATAGATACAAGCCACAAATCCATACCGATCTTGCTACCAAGACTTGCATCTCCTAAGGCACTTAACGGCGGGTAAATTGTCCAACCACCACTTGCAGGACCGGTTTGAACAAATAACGAAGACATCATGATGACTGATGCGAGAAAGAAAAACCAATAACTCATCATGTTTAACAACGGCGAGGCCATATCGCGTGCGCCGATTTGTAATGGAATAAGAAAATTTGCGAAAGTACCACTGAGGCCCGCTGTTAATACAAAGAATACTAACACAGTGCCGTGCATCGTTACCAGCGCATAATAAAATTCAGGCCTGAGTTTGCCTCCCGCTGCCCAATGACCAAGTATATCCTCGAGCCATGGAAAGGTTGATTCGGGGTAACCGAGTTGTAAACGAAAGATTACAGAGAAAAATCCTCCAATGATCGCCCAGATGATACCAGTTATTAGGAATTGCTTAGCGATGGTTTTATGATCCATGCTAAACACGTATTTCGAAATAAATGTTTCGTGGTGATGGTGTTCATGATGCAGGTCGTATGAAGCAACAGCTGCATTTTCTTGTGATGTAATTACGGTACTCATGATATATTTTTTATAACCTTGTCTTTAATATTAATGTGTTACAGGCATTACCTGTGCAATTGTTACCGGCTTGGTAGTGTCCTTCGCGTGGTTCATCTTCTCAGGATCCATATCCGGAAACAGTGTGAAATATTCCGGTTTTTGTTCTGCTAACCATTTCCTGTATTCTGCTTCCGATTCTACGACGATTGTTCCCCGCATCGAAAAATGTCCCTGACCACAAATTTGATCACAACTAATTTCATACACGAAATTTGGATTTCCGGTACGGACTTTCATTTCCTCAGTTGTATACTTTGGTGTAAACCACATGGTAGTTGGAATACCGGGAACGGCATCCATTTTTAATCGAAAATGAACCAGGCCGACGTCATGAATTACATCCTGTGCGTGAATTACGAGTTTTACAGGACGCCCCACGGGAAGATGCATATTTGCAGATACATGAATATCATCATGGCTCGCCGGATCAGCGAAGTCAACCGCAACGTTGTTACCTGACGGCATATTATAAAGCTTATAATCGATTTTGCCCAGAACATTGTCTTTACCCGGATAGCGCATCTCCCATGCGAACTGGTGGCCAGTGATTTCTACTACAACTGCATCTTGTGGTGCATCGGAAGTAATCAGAAACCAGTGCTTCAAACCGAAAACAACTAGTACCGTTAATACAATTGCAGGGATAGTCGTCCAGATTAGCTCGAGTTTAGTATTGTGCGGAAAAAAGAATGCTTTACGGTTATCGTTTCGCTGGTATTTAAAGGCAAACCAGAAAAGTAACACTTGCGTGATAACGAAGATAAACCCTGTAACAGCAATTGTAATAAAAAGCATATTATCAATCTCTTCTCCTTCTACTGACGCAGATCCCTGTACAAACAATGTCTTACCATAATAGAGATGATTGCAGTACCACGCCCCAATCAATCCAAAAACCAAAAATCCTATAAGCATAAAACCATTAATCTTGTTATTCTGCTTTGCTGATTTTTCTTCCCCCTTTAATACGCTTACATATTCACTTGCTTTTGCGATCTGGAAAATGATCACAAAAATCATTACGGCAATAGCTACTACAAAAAAATCCTTCATTTTATCAATTTTTAAAGCCCAATTACAATATGAATTCCGGGTCTTCTATATGTATTCATTTGGGGTTAACGCCGGAGTTCTGTTTTTCAATCAGTATTTATAAAACAAAACTTTGACAGGTTTTGTTCCAAATTTCTAGGTATGATGTATCATACTCTCTTTAAGGAAAGGATGATTTTTAGCTAATAATGAATGGTTTGAAAAGTACCTTCCCACTCCCCACATTATAATTCCAATAAATAAAGCCGCAATTCCAAATTCAAAAGGCATTAATGCGAAATGGGACCCCACAGTGCCCGGCATCACCATTTGAAACACGTCAATCCAGTGACCGAAGATGATTAAAACCGCTGTAAAAGTAACCACGGTCCAGCTCTTCTTAGTGGATTTTTTCATCAATATTAATAACGGGCAAAGAAAATTAACAATAAGGTTGAAGAAAAATATACCATTGTAAGGACCGCTCTTATCTGCCGTACCAATTCGGTCTATAAAATACCTGGTTTCCTCGGGCTGGTTACTATACCAGATAAGCATATACTGAGAAAACCACAGGTATGTCCAGAAAATGGAGAAAGCAAACATAAACTTTCCCAAATCATGCAGATGCTCATCTGTCACATACTCTAATTGCCCGCGATTTTTCAAATAAATAACGAATATTGCTATAAGAGATAGCCCCGATACAAATGTGCTTGCAAAAGTATACCAGCTGTACATAGTACTGTACCAATGCGCGTCGATACTCATCAACCATAACCACGGTACGGTTGAAGCTACACTTAACCCAAAAAAGACGGTATAGAGTGAAGCCCAGACAGTGGATTTAAAGATCCATCTCTTGCCTGTTTCATAATCCATTGGACCACTTTGATCAAGATCCAGGCTCATTTTTCGCATTTTCCATCCCAGGAGCGACCATAGGCCGATCGACAGGGCAGACCAAACTATATAAAAAGTAGGGTTTAAAAACCCACTTTTCCCTTTTAAGATTTTATCGTGAGAAACAGCATCAGTATCAAGCCATTGGTATATATCAGTCCTATGACCCAACACAATAGCCAGTAGAATAATAAACGTGATAAGTCCTAGTATTGGTACCACACTTGAAATAGCTTCAGGTACCCGACGAAGTGCGATTTGCCACCCTCCCATTGCCATGGTGGTAACACAAATGAAGAACATGGCGGCATTAACCGTCAGGAGCCAGTATACGCTATTTTGTAACAAAACTGCCCAGAAACGGGTACTATTGATATTTTCTCCTTGGGCTGAGTGCGAAAATGGGTTGAACATAATTATACCATACACTAGAGCCAAAAGCCCGACGATAATCAGTCCCAGTGTCCACTTTTTATAACTCCCCGGTAATACAAATTCGTTATTCATCTAAAAAATATTTTTTATAAAAACTGATTACCCTTTTTTCACAGTTGAACTATCCTTTCCACCTCCTGCTGCCGGAGCACCCGCTGCTGTTGTTGTTGCACCTCCGGGCTTTGTTTGCAGTGTACGGATATACTTAATAATTTCCCACCGCTGAAGTCTGGTTAGCTGCGACGCATAACTTCCCATCTGGTTTTTACCATAAGTAACAGAGTAGAACATTGTTCCATCTGCCATTGCCACATAATTAGGGAGCGTAAGATTTGCAATCGCACCTATTTTTCCGGAAGTACCGAGTGGCCCATTTCCCTGAGCCTTTTCTCCATGGCAAATTGCACAGTTGATATTGAATAACCGGCCAGCTTCTGCAATATCTTTTCTACTCAAGGAGTCAAGCGGACTCTTTACTGTGCCGCTGATTTTATAATTATTTGTGTCCTTGGCCAGGGGATAAGGAAACAGCTCCCCTCTCTTAATGGTCCCCTCAGCTGGTTTACTATTATAAAATATCTTCCTGCCTTTATCTGTAGGGTCAACAGTGAAAAGTGCCGAATCATGCTGGGCATATGTTTCGTAAGCGCGGCTATAGGCCATATCAGGCATGTAAATTCTGCCCGGGTGTTGATGACTATCATCACAGCCAATACTCAAAACGGTAACTGATGCTACGAGAATGACCGCTATAAATTTGATTCGTTTCATTTATTACTTATCGGTTAAACAATTGTTCTTTTAATACCCTGCTTCGTCGCTGTATAATTTCTGTTCGCGGTCGTACCGACCAATCCACCAGCCAGTTTCCGCGATTTGTATATTAACTTCTTTGGCGCCGGCATTCTGCAGAAAACTTTCCAACTCCGTTTCATTGGTTCGGTCAGTACATTCAATAGCCATAACGAACAGATCATCTGTTGCCCTTAAATGAAAGTGATGTTTCTTGACAAATGGTGCCAGGTTACACAAATAACAAAATGTAAGTACCATCCCTATTGCAGAAAACAAAACGGTTAGTTCAAAGGTAATTGGTATCCAGGCGGGCAACGCGAAATGCGGCTTACCACCAATATTCAACGGCCAATCTTTTGTAAAGACCCAGGTAATAAAGGCTAAAGCTGTGGTGGTGCCTGTAATTGCGTAGATAAATCCTGCTGTATGTATACTTGTCTCCCGGATGCCCATAGCATGATCAAGCCCATGAATGGGAAATGGCGTATAAACGTCATGAATTTTGTACCCAGCCCGGCGCACATTTTTTACCGCAGGGAATAGGACGGCTTCATCATCAAACGAGCCCACAACAAACTTTTTAATTCCTCCAGCCATATGATAATTTTTTACTTCAACCCTCGTAAAAGGTATTTAAAAATACTTTTCATTTCCTTTTTTCTTAATGTGCATGTGCAGGAGCTGTCCCATGTGCATGCTCCACTTCTTCAATATAAAATTTCTCGGCATCCATCTTTTCAATATCAGTCATTTTCGCCTTGTAATTTTCACCCGTAGTTTTAAGAATTGATTTAATTTCAGCCAGTGCAATGACAGGGAAGTATTTTGCAAATAGGAAGAAACAGGTAAAGAACAAACCGAAAGTTCCAAGGTAGAACCCGATCTCATAGATACTCGGACTGTAATAGGTACTCCAGCTTGAAGGAAGATAATCCCGGTAAACGGAGGTAACAATAATTACAAACCTTTCGTACCACATTCCAATGTTTACGATGATGCTCATGAAGAATGTCACTGTGATGTTCCTTCTTAATTTCCTGCTCCAAAACAATTGCGGTGAGACAACATTACAGAACATCATTAACCAGTAACTCCAGCCATACGGACTAAATATATTTGCCCGGTTCTGGCTGAACGCATACCATTCGTATGGATTTTGTCCATACCATGCAATAAATAACTCAGTTAGATAAGCACAACCCACTATGCTGCCCGTAAGAACGATCACTTTGTTCATGGCCTCAATATGGCCAAGAGTTATATAGTCTTTAAGGTTCATTACTTTTCTCACTACTATTAACAGGGTTTGCACCATAGCAAAACCAGAGAAGATAGCACCTGCGACGAAATAGGGTGGAAAGATAGTAGTATGCCAACCCGGAACTATTGAAGTAGCAAAGTCAAAAGATACAATGGTATGCACCGAAAGCACAAGTGGTGTACTTAACCCCGCTAGTACCAGGGAAAGAGATTCGTGACGTTGCCAATGCTTTGTGCTCCCTGTCCAGCCAAAGGCCGCTACACCGTATAACATCTTCCGCAGTTTTGTTTTTGCACGATCACGCACAGTTGCAAAATCCGGCAAAAGGCCTGAATACCAAAAAAGAAGCGAAACTGTGAAATATGTAGATATAGCGAACACATCCCAGAGAAGCGGGGAATTGAAATTAACCCAGAGCGGACCACGACTATTAGCGTAGGGAAGAACGAAAAATGCCATCCAAACTCTACCCATATGCCAGATAGGAAATTGGCCCGCACACATTACAGCAAAGATTGTCATTGCTTCAGCGGCACGATTTACACCTGTTCGCCAGCCCTGGCGAAAAAGTAAAAGTATCGCCGATATTAAAGTTCCTGCATGACCGATACCCACCCACCATACGAAGTTGGTAATATCCCATCCCCAGCCAATTGTTTTATTCAGGTTCCACTGGCCTATGCCATAGGTGACCTCCCTGTAAATTGAGTAAACCCCAAATAAAAGTAAGCCGATGCTAATGAAAAAGCCGATGTACCAAAGCCTGCTGGGCTTCATCTCAATGGGGCCAATGATATCTTCCGTTACCTGGTGATAATCCTTGTCACCATCAACCAACGGTTCCCTTTGTTGCGATTCGTATTTCAGTAATGACATATCTTAATTTATGATTAAGCAGGAGTACATTTCCCACCCGTTGTTATTGTTTCAAGGCGATTTAATGGTCGCTCAAAAACTATGCGTGTTCCTTATCTGTTTTCATTGTCTCCTGTTCATGCTCACCTTCCATGCCAATTGACCTGTCAGTATTCCTAACTTTTGCCAGGTAACTTACATTTGGCAGAACATGCAACTGTTCCAATACATAGAAGTTCCTGTTTTTATCGCTTCTTGATACAAACACATCACTTTCTTTATCATTAATGTTGCCGAAGGTAATAGCGCTCGCAGGGCAGGCTTGTGCACACGCAACTTTTACATTTCTTACAAGGGTAGGGTCCTGTTGTTTTTTAGCTTCAAGTTTACTCTCCTGAAGGCGTTGAACACAGAATGAACACTTCTCAATAACCCCTCTCGATCTTACCGTAACATCCGGATTTAATACCATCCTGGTGAGGTCATCATTCATTTGGAGGGTTACCTCATCGGTGTCTATACCAATCAACGGTTTTTGGTTGTCCGGAAAACTATCCGCTCCATTGTAGTCGAGCCAGTTAAAGCGACGAACTTTATAAGGACAGTTATTTGCGCAATACCGGGTTCCGATACAGCGATTGTAGGTCATCTGGTTTAATCCTTCACTACTATGATTTGTTGCTGCCACGGGGCAAACGTTTTCGCAAGGTGCATTATCACAATGCTGACATAACATGGGCTGAAACACAACATCAGGATTTTTAAGGTCCCCTGTGAAGTAACGGTCGATCCTCAGCCAATGCATTTCATGTGCACGCTTAACCTGAGTTTTACCAACTACGCTTACATTGTTTTCAGCTGTACAGGCCACGACGCATGCACTACAACCGGTGCAGGAGTTGAGATCAATGCTCATTCCCCATTTTATGCCGGGCTTGACAAAATCCGGGTATAGAGTTGCGTCTCTAACAAAATCGGTTTTTCCTTTGGGAGTAATTTCTTCCCTTTCGTGGTTGGCTTCTTCCAGAACTGCTTTTGGGTTAGCTACGAAGCTTTTTAAATTGGTTTCGTACACTACCGGGCGACCTTCTGTAAAACCATGAACCTGTGTTTGCGCCAGCGCGTATGTATCACCGGTCTTTTCGAACGTTGCAGGTGCATTATATATGATATTTGTTCCGTTAAATGATAAAAGGGCATACGCATTTTGCCCTGCTCCCGTTGCGGCACGACCAACGTAATCAAGGCTTTTTTCTGCAGCCGCACTTTTACGGCCATAGCCTACAGCTATAGCGATGGTTGATGGATGAACTCCCGGAATAATTAAGGCAGGTAACAACATTGTTTTGCCATTCACATTCACTTTTACAACTGGTTTTTCCGGAGTAACTTCATAACTATCCGCTTGACGCTGGTTGTTTACTACATCTAATCCGAAAATACTCTTGGCCAGTTCCGGGTTCATCATAGCGTAGTTATCCCATGTTACCTTAGAAATCGGGTCGGGTAACTCCTGCAGCCATGGATTGTTTGCCTGGCTACCAGTTCCCATCGATATTTTCTGATAAAAAACAACTTCCGTTACGGAGCCTTTTATTGCAGCAATTTTGGCTGCCGCATTAGCAACGCTTCCACCGCTGTGGGCTGCACCTCCTGTACTTGCAACTGCAGCTTCAATAACTCCGTCCTGAACAGCTTTATCCCATTTATCAACACTTCCTAATTTAGAAAGCCAGTAACTCTTGAAATAATTTTCATATTCACCTAAGTCACCCGTAGCAATAGTTGCTTTTGGCATAATCACCTGTGCGGAATCTTTATTGGCATTTGCCGGTAGTGCCGTCGTTGCTATTGCCTGCGACTTTGCTCCGCCTGCCCACTTAATGAGCGAAGTTTGAAAAGCACGGGTCTTAAATAAAGGATTTATAATCGGTTGTAGCAGGCTTATATAGCCGGTTTTTGGTTCTGCGTCGCCCCAGCTTTCCAGCCAATGATGGGAAGGAAGGCTAAATTTGCATTGCTCTGTAGTTTCATCCATGGTCCCATTAAATGAAACGCTCAGGGGAAGTTTGGCTATGGCTGACGCGAGTTTTTGTCCATCAAAATAATTGTAAACAGGATTGCAATCGTAAACCAATAATCCACCAACCGTACCAGTAATAATGTCGTTGGCAAGTTGAACAAACTCCGTATCAATGCCCTTACGAGTATTGGTAGTAACAGCCCAATTAATAGTATTGCCATTTGCTGAAACGGCTTCGTTAATTGCATTTACAATTACCTGTACGTTAACATCGTTACTTCCGCAAACCACCAGAGCTGAGCCCTTACTTGCTGCCAGGAGTGCTGAGGCATTATTAATCCCATCATTTAGATGCTTATCATTAAAAGCAGGCGCGGTAACTGCGCCACCGAGTTTCGCCAGGATGGCAAGTGCAACTGCACCGGTTTCTGATGGCTTATGTACATACCGATCATCCGCATTAGACCCTGTAAGGCTCATCATGCTTTCAAAATGAATATGCCTGCTGAGGGCAGGGGTCACGGAGCCCTTTACTTTTCTATTTTCTGAATATGCCTTGCTGTATTCTATTGTATTTAACCAGGTACCCAAAAAATCGGCACCTAGGCTTACAATTACCTTTGCTTTATCAAACTGGTATGATGGAAGCACTTTTTTACCGTAAGAGGATTCATTTGCCATGAGCATGCCGCTATAGCTTACCGCATCATACTGTACATGACGGCTTCCCGGGTACTTAGCTAAAAACCCGCTAATTATTTTAAGAGTTGAAGGCGAATGAATCGTTGATGTAAGCAAGACCAAGGGCTTCCCTCCCAAAGAAGCTATCGAAGCGGCCACCAGGTTATCAAATGATTCGAAGCTGGTAACTTCCTTGAATTCACCGTTGTTCTTCTGTGCAGGATGGCGTAATCGTGTTGGATCGTAGAGATCAAGGACAGAAGCCTGGGCTTGTGCACTTGTTCCACCTTTTGTAAGCGTTGATAACTCATTTCCTTCGATCTTTATTGGGCGGCCATCCCTCTGTTTCACAATGACACTTATCGCATCGCCACCATTAACATACGTACTTGCATAATAATCCGAAACTCCGGGGATAACATTATCCGGTCTATTCAGATAGGGAACCGATTTACGAACTGGTATTTCGCAACTTGCAGCTATTGCCGCCGCGGCTGTACTAAAGCCAAGATATTTTAAGAAATCCCTCCTGGGAGTTTTGGCGTCCAGCAAACCTTTCCCATCCAATTCTTCCAAAGGCAACAACTCTTCCTGAAACTCCTTTTCCTTTGCTTGCTGAAAACGATCAGATTCTGTAAGGTCTCCAAAATTTTGCCAGTACTTTTTGTTACTCATATCTTATGTGCTAAAAAATGCAAATGTGCAAGACGCAGATGTGCTAATTATAAATTTTTACTTCTTTCAAATTTAATAGTCTTTTGAATCGTTTGAACTCTAATGACTAGGTCAATATGTGCCTTTGACAATGCCCATAAATAATACTCAGGTATCGCCGGTAGGACTTGGGAAAACAAGGTTTAATAGTGACATTTCTGGCACTCGGTACCACCAATATTTTCCACCGTCACGCTATCCATTTTATGATTTTTTAAATCATTATGGAATTTCTCATAAATACTGTAAAACTTGTTTCCTGTACTATCGGCAGCGTTATAAAAATTAACCTTCGATTCCCTGTGGCAATTAATACACCAGCCCATACTGAGTTCGGCAAATTGCTTTACCTCCCCCATTTCCTGGATATTTCCATGGCAGGTCTGGCAATTTTGCTGTCCAACTTTTACGTGTTGACTATGGTTAAAATATACATGATCCGGAAGATTGTGGATCCTAATCCATTCAATGGGTTTTGCACCGTCAGGTGAGCCATCCTTATTATTATCGGGGTTATATGATTGTGTGTTTACGTTCCAGCCAGCATAGGCATAGAGTTTCTGAATTTCCGCGGTACCGTTTACTGATCGTCCATTTTCTCTTACGAGGGCGTCACCTTTATATTCTTTGATCGCCATATGACAATTCATACAAACGTTTACCGATGGAATGGCTGAATGTTTACTATCCTGCGCGGAGCCATGACAGTATAAACAGCTTATCTGGTTTACGCCCGCATGTACTTTATGAGAATAATAAATGGGTTGTTCGGGCTGATAGTTTTTTTCACGACCAAGACCGATTGCCGCGTTAACCATGAAATATCCTCCAAGGGTGAATAATAATAGTACCCCCGCCATCAGGTAGGTTTTATTCCTATAAAAAGGAACCGGTTCACCACGATAAATGCCTTCCTTCTCATCACTTAGTTTGCGAAGATTACTGTTTACCTGTAACAAGATGAATCCAACTACTGCCAGGATAAGGGTAAGAATTCCGAAGAGTAGCGAGTTATCGGAGCCACTTTCACCGCTCGTTGCACCGCCCACAGCAGCAGCGGCAGCAGCCACAGGCGCCGTATATCCATCAACATATTTTAATATAGCATCTATCTCCGCTTTTTTAAGTTGCGGAAAGGCGGTCATCACTGTTGGCTTCCACTTCTCAAAAAGTGCTTTTGCATAGGCATCCGTAGCTATCATACCCGCCGGATTTGCTACCCACTTATACACCCATTCAGCATCTGGCTCCCTTGTATTCCATCCTTGTAGTTTTGGACCGGTATAATCCGCATCTGGTTTATGACAGTTAGCACAGTTTCCTTTAAAAAGGGCCTCTCCATCCTGTGCAAATGCGGTATTGTTAAAGGAAATGAAACAAACTAAAAGAAGACTTGCAAAAAGTTTGTTAATGATTTTTCTATTGCGACTCATACAATTTTCTGGACTGATGTGGAAAATATCCTCGTTCACGTGCAAAAGTAAGGCAGGATGTTGACATAATATCAACATTTCTGAATTTTTTTTTCCCTTATCCAGACTGGATCTCAGCGCTTTGTAGAACGTTTAGGAGGGCATTTGTCATGCATATGTCAACAGTTTTTTGGGAAGAAAATAAGTCTAGGGTGAAGGCTATTTATTGCACCACTGAGACGAATTAAAAGTCGAAACTTTAACACGTTTCTTAAGGTTGCCTAAACTTAAGTTACTGATAATATTAAACATTCATGCAACCGGAAGATTTCTTGTAGAAACCATATTTTGGTTGGAGGTTCTATGTTTAGCAAAGATTGGCTTCAAATTTTTGTCGTTAATGCCATGTATCTTAATTTTAGAAATTATCGCACTCATATCAATTATGTCATTCTCAACCATTAATATCGCCGTTTTTGCGTCCGGAACCGGCACCAATGCCCGAAATATGATGAACTATTTCAGGGAGAGTTCCATCAAGATTGCGCTGGTTGTATGTAATAAACCTGGCGCGGGCGTGATTAGTGTTGCGGAAGATCATGCGGTGCCCGTCCTTATGATCCAACGTGATAGCTTCTATACTGATGAGAGCTGTCTTCATCAGTTAAGAGACTACGGCATCGACTGGCTTGTCTTGGCGGGGTTCCTATGGAAAATACCTTCAAATCTCGTGAAAGCGTTTCCGGGTAAAATAATAAATATTCATCCGGCGCTGTTACCTAAATACGGCGGAAAAGGTATGTATGGGCATCATGTACACGAGGCAGTTATAAAGGCTAAAGAAACCGAGAGTGGCATTAGTATTCATTTCGTAGATGAAGTATATGATAACGGGGAAATGATTGAACAGGCAAAATGTAGTATTGAAGAAGGGGATACTGCGGTTACACTTGCCGCTAAAATACAGGAGCTAGAGCAGGCGCTCTTCCCCCCCGCAATTGAAAAAGTAATAAAAGCAAAAGCGTAGTTAAAAAAATTTGTTTCATTCCCATTGCCGGCTTACTTGATTAATATTACGTCTTTAAATACTTCAATATTTGCGTACTTTTTTTACCATTTGCGTTTTTTCGTTGTTCTCAGGCATTGTCCATGCGCAGATCTTTATTTCAGGAACTGTTTTTGATAATACGAAAAAAAATTTTGTAGAAGCCGTGAGGGTCGTTAGTACGGGTGGGCTTTTTAGTATGACTGACTCGGTGGGGCATTATAATATACTCGTTCGCGAAACTGATTCCCTTTATTTTACATATAACAATAAGCCGACGCAGAAATTTGCTGTAAGTAAAATTTCAAACCAAAATCAATTTGATGTCTCATTAAGGGTCGCAGTCGAAAGCCGCTTCAGCTACCTCAAGGAAGTGATTGTCTATTCCAAAACGTATAAACAGGATTCCATTGAAAACAGGAAGGAGTATGCGGACGTTTTTGAACATTCAAAGCCGGGGCTGTCTACCAGCATAACGCCTGATGGCGCTGTGGGCGCAGACCTTGATGAGCTGATAAATATATTCAGATTTAGGAGAAACCACAGATTAAAAGCATTTAAAGCAAGACTCGAGGATCAGGAGCAAGAAAGATATATAAACTTTCGTTTTAGCAGGTTACTCGTACAGCGTATCACTGGGCTGGTTGCTAACGATCTTGACAGTTTTATGCTATGGTACCGGCCTACTTATGATTTTGTAGCCGTAAGCACCGAACTTCAGTTCAATCAATATATACTTAATGCGGCGTACCAGTATCGAAAACTCGTAGGTGCATCACCCGCAAAATTGCTATAATAATTCAGGCATTTTGTCGTCTCTCTCCGTTTGAGTAGTTTGCGTAAGCGAAATTCCGTTTATTCCTGACCCGGCTTTACATCATCTAAATAGTAAGTTTCACATGATTATTAAGAAAGTTACATTCCTTTATTTTCTTTCCCTGTTTGCTTCAAACTTAGCATCAGCTCAAAACTTTACAACTGCTGAAATTAAAAAATGGAAAGAACAGGCGCAGGAGGTAACAATCATACGTGATAAATGGGGCATCCCGCATGTTTATGGGAAAAAAGACGCGGACGCTGTTTTCGGACTTCTCTATGCGCAATGCGAGGATGATTTCAAAAGAGTGGAATTAAATTATGTGGAAAAACTCGGACGAATGGCAGAATTGAAAGGCGAGTCATCTTTGTATGATGACCTGTATATTCGGCTGATTATTGATAGTACTGAGGCAAAAGCTGACTACGCGAAATCACCCGCGCGCTTTAAATTATTGCTCGATGCTTATGCTGCAGGCATCAATTATTATTTATATACACATCCTGCAGTAAGACCCGCGCTTCTTCACCGATTCGAGCCCTGGTATGCTTTATTATGGACAGATGGAAGCATTGGTGCTATCAGTACAGGTGATATAACAGAAACCGATGTTCAAAATTTCTACTCTGGTAGTAAAGAAGTGGCAAAAAAAAATAACGTTATTGAAGAGCCGGTAACGGGTTCTAATGGTTTTGCGATTGCGCCTTCAAAATCAGCTTCAGGCAACGCCATGCTTTATATTAACCCCCATGTAACATTTTATTTCCGGCCGGAGGTTCAGATGGTAAGTGAAGAGGGGTTAAATGTTTATGGTGCGGTAACATGGGGACAATTTTTCGTGTACCAGGGCTTTAATGAATATTGCGGGTGGATGCATACTTCCAATGAAGTAGATGTATCAGACATGTACGCAGAAAAAATAGTAAAAAAAGAAGGGCATATATTCTACCAATACGATCACTCACTGCTACGTGTAAACGAAAAAAATATTAGCATCAGGATTTTAATTAATGCAGGAACTGTAATGAAGACCTTTAAAACGTACTCTACACATCATGGACCGGTAATGGCTCAGAGAAATGGGTCATGGATATCAGTAAAAGGATACAACCGTTCTCTTACCAGTCTTATACAAAGCTGGCAACGAACTAAAGCGGTAGGTTTCGACTCATACAAGGCTGCTATGCAATTAAGAGCGAATACTTCAAATAACACTGTTTATGCTGATGTGCGCGGAAACATTGCTTACTGGCATGGGAATTATATCCCTATCCGGGACACTAACTATAATTGGGCAAAACCAGTTGATGGAACCATTCCTGGTACCGAATGGAAGGGTCTTCACACAATAGACCAGATGGTGCATATATATAATCCCAAAAATGGGTGGCTGCAAAACTGTAATTCCACGCCCTTTACTGTTGCGGGGAGTTTTAGCCCGCGTCGTGAAAACTATCCTATATATATGGCGCCCGATGGTGAAAATTTTCGTGGTATAAATGCAGTAAAGGTACTTTCCCACGAGACTAACTATACATTAGATAAGCTGATTGCGGCGGGGTATGATAAACATCTTGCGGCATTCGAAAAACTGATCCCGGCGTTAGTAAAAGCATTTACCGAAGTACCGGTCTCAAATGATACTATCTATACGCAAGTGAAAGCTGCGGTTGAAGTTTTAAAGAATTGGAATATGCAGAGCGAAGAAAATTCAGTTGCTACTACGCTCGCTATAGAGTGGGGCGAGCTTTTATTACCAAAAATGGTACAGAAGGGAGATCCATATGAATATCCTATTATTTACCAGGTGAAGCGGATGGAACGCTTCATTAAAATAGCCACTTCCAAAGACTTGCTGGAACCGCTGGCAGCTGTTTTATCAGATCTCAATGCAAAATTCGGGACCTGGCAGGTGCCATGGGGAAAAATAAACAGGTTTCAAAGAATCTCAGCAGATGTCGAACAGGTTTATAAAGATGAGGCGCCAAGTCTGCCTGTAGGTTTTGCCTCAGCAATATGGGGTATGCTCCCTTCTTACACCAGCAAGTATTACCCGGGAACCCTGAAACGATACGGAGTGAATGGAAATAGTTTTGTCTGCGCCGTAGAATTCGGGAAAAGGATAAAAGCAAAATCATTATTAGCTGGTGGTGAAAGTGGTAATTCCTCTTCTCCGCATTTTTATGATCAGTCTGAGATGTACAGTAAGGGAATTTTTAAGGACGTATTATTTTATAAAGAGGACGTGCTCAAAAACATGGAACAAAGCTATCATCCGGGTGAGTAATATTGGCCTTTTTCACTTTAGTCGCAGGATGTAATAATGCTTTAATCGATATTCTAGATGCGTTAATATTGAACCAGTTTTTGTATGGCCTCGTCTAGCCTAGAATACGCCATAAAATTCTTTTCGAGCTCAATATTGAATGGGATGGGGGTGTCCATGCTTGCGCAGCGCATCACGGGAGAATCTAACTTGTCAAAACAATGCTCCGCAATCCATGCCGCGATTTCTCCGCCAATTCCTCCCGTAAGACAATCCTCATGTACTATTAAAACTTTTCCTGTGCGTTCAACCGCCTCTTTGATGCCGGTATAATCGAGGGGTAGAAGGCTTCTTAAATCGAGGATATCTATTGAGATGCCAGGGTTTTTATCGGCATATTCTATTACCCAGTGCACGCCTGCGCCATAAGTTATAACAGAGATCTCAGATCCCTGGCGGATATGCCTGGCTT
>JANXYS010000299.1 GCA_025355935.1 Chitinophagales bacterium
CAACCAGGCCGGGCACTGTAGCCAACCAGGGCTGCCCAGAAATCGCCAAAGAAATTATTGAAAAAATTAACTTTGCTGCCAAAAATGTTTTCTTCGCGACAGGTAGTTATAAACTATTAGCTAAATCAAACAAGTCATTAAATGCAGTTGTTGACTTGATGAAAAAAGATTCTTCATTAAGTTTATCTATCGATGGTCATACAGATGCCCAAGGTTCTGATGAGAGCAATCAGGTATTGAGCGATAACCGCGCAGGTGCGGTTAAGAACTACCTAATTATGAAAGGAGTAGATGCCAGTAAATTGAAGTCAACCGGTTATGGCGAAACGAAACCTGTAGCTGATAACACAACAGCAGCGGGTCGGGCGAAAAACAGGCGAACTGAAATGACCGTTCGTAATTACTAAGCAAAAATTGTCAAAGGCTGCCTATCACGGCAGCCTTTTTTTGTTACAGGTTTAATCAATATCAACTTATATAAGAAGATTTCTGTTGCCCAAAGACACGCCATTCACCTGGGATGGAATTCAGCATTGCATTAAGGCATAACAATAGGTGATGTCGGTTTCAATATGTCTTCGGCAGTTTTGCAAATTTCATCCCGGCATCGGTATAATTTTCCTGTTTAGCGGGTTTGAACCGCACGTGATAGTATGGTAGAATTAAAACGAGGATATGCGTAATGCTCAATCGCCTGAATAAACTTCGACGTTTTATCAGGTTAATTCCCTGGTTTGAACAGCGCTGCTGCAATGCACTTTACCGTAAAGATTACTTCACGGTCATTTTATCCAATCAGGATAGGTATCGTGCGGTTTTTGAAGAATCGTAAAACCGCACGATTCCAATCGTGCGGTTTTGAAAAAGTTTTTTTTTCGCACGATGTTGTTACAAATTGTCTTTCGATAGTTGTTTTAGTCTATGATGACAAAAAATAGTAAGAATCGCCCCTTGCTAGACGAGACGCAACCAGAAAACTAGTACCGCAACCTGTTCTCCTAATACCATTAGATTTTATATCGGCATAGAAAGCCCGGCGGCGCTATAATCTCATCGCTTTAAAAAATAGGATAGCTTTCTTCATTTTTTTGCCGACTCCCTACGGGCTATGGCAACATAGGTAAGTTCCAAAAAGGACCGGGTTTTCCTTAAGGTTGGCGCGTTGCCTACATCGCTTGCCTAAACGGAGTCGAAGGATTAAAGGGTAAGCTACTTTTAACTTCCCTAACGTTCACTGACATCCAGTTAAAAGAATGATAATCATTAGAATGGCTATATCGGGCTTTTCCAACAATCCATCCTAACATTCGCCAACGAGAGTGCGAACACCATGTGCCCTATTCCCATTTACGCTTGTGAATATTTTACGATGCTGCATTAGTGGATTACCTTTGAAAGAACTTAATGCTTCAAAGAACTATGAAAAGTAGAACAAATGCATTGTTTATCTTATTATCCTCGCTCCTTTTTATCTCAATTGGATTAAATCTATACCAGATGGACCGGGCTAATAAGCAACAAGAGCGAATCATCAATTTTATACCCCAGGCGGTCAACATACAGGATGAAAATCAACGCCTGCAAGTTGTTGAAGAAAAGCAGAAGAAGCAGATCGATGAATTATCTTATTTCAAGGACAGCATTTCACAGTTACGCCAAAGTCCACTCACCCGTGAACCAGCCGCTTTGCCAGCACAGGAAGGCAGTTCAGGGTACAACCCGAAACCAAATACCGGCCAAACCTTTAAAGACCTTAATAAAAACATTCCATAGGCTCGTGTCAGGTAACTAATCTGTCAGGGTATTGCAGCCATTAAAAAAGCCGCTCCCAGGGAACGGCTTAAAAACTTTTCGTTGGCAGGTTAGATTCTAAAGTGCGCGAAAGCCTTATTCGCTTCGGCCATACGGTGAGTATCTTCTTTCTTTTTGTATGAAGCTCCCTCGCCTTTGCTTGCCGCTACAATTTCATTTGCTAATTTATCCGACATACTACGACCATTCCTTTCCCGGCTGTACCGAACCATCCATTTAATACTTAGAGAAACTTTACGGTCGGCACGAACCTCAGCAGGAATCTGGAATGTAGCACCACCTATTCGACGGCTACGAACTTCCACACCTGGTGTAATATTAGTTAGTGCTTTTTTCCATATTTCATATCCATCTTCACCAGTAGTTTTTGCCACCTTATCCAATGCATCATAAAATATATTGTATGCTCCACTTTTTTTACCTTCCCACATTAAATTGTTTACAAAACGGGTTACCAATTTGTCATTGAACTTAGGATCTGGTGCAAGAGGAATCTTTTTCGGTTGTGTCTTACGCATTGTTGTTTATTTTTTCGAAAACTTAATCGCTGTCTTAAAAAATCTGTTATTATTTCTTTGCTCTTTTAGTACCGTATTTGCTGCGGCTTTGTTTACGGTCTTTTACACCAGCTGTATCCAAACTACCGCGAACAATATGATAACGTACACCGGGAAGATCTTTTACCCTTCCGCCACGAATAAGGACGATACTATGCTCCTGTAGGTTATGACCTTCACCAGGTATATAGGCAATAACTTCAATCTTATTTGTTAAACGAACTTTGGCTACTTTACGTAACGCAGAGTTGGGTTTCTTAGGCGTTGTCGTATAAACTCTTGTACACACTCCACGACGCTGAGGACATGCATCAAGCGCTCTTGATTTACTTTTCGCCTTAATAATTTCTCGTCCTTTTCTTACTAATTGTTGAATAGTTGGCATTAATTAACCTTTTTTTTCGGACGGCAAAGGTAAGGGAAAAATTAAATCAAAAATGAAATTGAAGAAAAACTTTAATTTATTTACTTCTAATTTCAAACTCCTTTATATTCTGCATAAGCCCAGAACATCAGGAGTTTACCTAAAATACCAGTCCTATTAAATAATTCTATGTATAATCTTTACTTTATTTTTCTACACCTTGATCATCCAGCTATGTGTATCTTCTGTTCTTCCATAACGGATATCATTTAGCCGCGCTTTGATTTCCGGGGCTGTTTGCCACTTATCAGTGTCGAATTCCATTATATAGTCTTTGTACCGAAGTTCTTTTATCAATGAAATTGTTGCCGCCGTACCAGTTCCGAAAACTTCATGTAATAAACCATCTTTATGTGCGTCAATAACTTCGTCAATAGACAAACTCCTCTCTTCTACCCTGAATCCCATTTCTTTACATACTTCAATTACACTATCGCGGGTTACACCGGCTAAAATTGTCCCTGACTCCAGGTCCGGTGTGATGACTGTGTTTCCGATAATAAAAAACACGTTCATGGTGCCACATTCCTGAACATATTTATGTTCATAGGCATCGGTCCACAACACCTGGTCATATCCTTTTTTCTTCGCTTTGGCAGTAGCAAACATTGCCGCCCCATAATTTCCCGCTGCCTTAGCGTAGCCCACTCCGCCTGGAACGGCCCGCACGTACTGTTCCTCCACATAAATCCTCATTGGCAAACTATAGTAGGGTCCGGTCGGGCTAAGAATTATAACGAATTTATATTTGTCACTAGGTTTTACACCGATCGCTTCGTCGGAACTAAACATGAATGGACGAATGTATAATGAGTGATCTTTCTGATCAGGGATCCAGTTCTTATCAAGATTTATAAGCAGTTTTAACCCTTCCATAAAAATATCTTCCGGGATCTCAGGCATTTGCATACGTTGAGCAGAGATGTTAAAACGTTCGAAGTTATCGTGGGGACGAAAAATAAATGCTTCCCCCGCAGCATTTTTATAGGCTTTTACACCTTCAAAAATTGCCTGGCCATAATGCAATGCTGCAAGCGAAGGCTCCATTAAAAATGGTTGGTAAGGTTTAATTTCCGGAGTTTTCCATTCCCCGTCTTCAAAATCAACTTCCAGCATATGATCCGTGAAATATTTGCCAAACGGGATATTTTCGAGGTTAATGTCATTTAGTTTACTCCTTTGAACTTTCGTAATATTAAAGTCAGCAGCTGCAATCATAATCATTAATTTTACTGCAAAGAAACGAAATTTTAGGGCAGCAAAGAAGCTTTTATGAGTTTAAACGATATAGAAATGCACCCCAGGTTATTGCAGGATATGTACAGAAGATCACTTGTGATCCTGGATTCCGATGATGTTAAACATGCGCCTATTATTAAGCCTGTTTTTACGTTCCTTGGAAAAAATGAACGCTCAATTTTGCTTATCGTAGATGTCTCCGGCTACCCTTTTTTGCCTGATCAGGATCTGTCTTTTTTGCTTGGAGTTCTGGACGCCTGTAAAATTACGATGGCCGACGTAGCACTTATTAATAAACATAACAGCCCGACGCTTTCATATGAGTCTATAATGCAAGTTTTTAATCCGATAAAAATATTATTTTTCGGTGTTCAGCCTGCTGATCTTGAATTTCCACTACAATTTCCAGAATACAAGCTGCAGAATTATAACAACCAGGTTTATCTTTCTGCCCCACATCTGGAGCTGATTTCTTCGCAGAAAGACCAAAAAGTGCTACTCTGGAACTGCCTCAGGAATTTGTTTGAGATATCTTAATTAATTATATGATGACCACCCTAATTTTTGCAACGAACAATGATAACAAAGTAAAAGAAATAAGATCGGTGCTACAGGGCAAATTTCACGTTATTTCACTTAAGGAAGCCGGGATATTTGTAGACGTTCCTGAGCCTTATAATACATTGGAAGAAAATGCCTCGGAAAAGTCACGTGTGATTTATTTAATGACCGGAAAAGACTGTTTTAGTGAAGACAGTGGCTTAGAAGTGAATGTTCTGGATGGTGCACCAGGCGTACGAAGTGCCAGGTACGCAGGAGACGCGAACAATCCAGAAATGAATATTGAAAAGTTACTACATGAAATGGACGGAAAGGTTGATCGGAGGGCTCGTTTTCGTACAGTTATTTCCTTACGGCTCTTTGGGCAGGAAAAGCAATTTGACGGGATATGTACAGGGACTATCACCATGCTGCAACAAGGAAGTGCAGGCTTTGGTTATGACCCGGTATTCTTACCCGACGGTGGTGATAAGACCTTCGCTGAAATGGATCTGGCTGAGAAAAATCTTTTTAGCCACCGGAAAAAAGCAACTGAAAAATTTCTTGACTACATAAAAGAATCCTCATGGCCAGGATAAGGGTTGACATTCCGCAAAATATTAAGCTCACTGTGATACTGCCGGTTAGGATATCAGATATCAATTATGGTAACCATCTCGGCAATGATGCACTTATCAGCATTATACATGAAGCACGGGTACTCTGGCTTAAAGAAGGGAACTATTCAGAACTAAAAATTGAAAATGTCGCGCTTATTATGAGTGACCTGGCCGTTGAATATAAATCAGAAGCGTTTTATGGAGATGAGCTTACCGTTGACATTGCCGTGGGTGAAGTAGGACGGGTAAATTTTGATATTTATTTTCGC
The DNA here is from genome assembly GCA_025355935.1 of Chitinophagales bacterium. Classification (GTDB taxonomy): domain Bacteria; phylum Bacteroidota; class Bacteroidia; order Chitinophagales; family Chitinophagaceae; genus Ferruginibacter. The sequence continues at coordinate 5,462 of JANXYS010000299.1, forward strand.
GTGTCTAATCAGCATCATGCAATAATTGCAAAAGCAAAAACTGGCATGGTCTGTTATGATTACAAGTTAAAAAAAGTGGCGACAGTACCGGAAAACTTTAAAAAATTCTTATTGACATGACTTCAGAATATCAAAGATGTTGATCGTTATGTCTGGTTCCAGATTGTCCAGTTTTCTTCTGCCTGGATTGTAAGCATATCCATACCATTTTTAACTGATGCTCCCCGCTTTCTTCCTTCCGCAAGAAATCTTGTTTCCGATGGTGTATAAATCAGATCATAACAATAGTTGTCAGCATTAATCGAATTATAAGGAATGTCTGGCATTCCATCTTCGGCAGGAGTCATTCCAACAGGTGAGCAATTTATAATGATCCTATGCTCTGTCATTATTGATGGAGTCAGATCATTATAAGAAATTTCACCTTGTTTCGGATTTCTTGATACGCTTAGGAATGGGATTTTTAATTTAGCCAGCACAAATATTACGGCCTTTGCAGCACCGCCATTTCCCAATACCAGTGCCCGTTTGTGGGTATCAAGCAGGTAGGGTACAAATGAGCGTTCAAACCCGATTACATCTGTATTGTAGCCTTTAAGTTTTCCTTGTTCAAAAGATATACAGTTTACAGCTTTTATTTTTAACGCTTCTTCACTCATTGCATCGAGGAATGGAATGACGGATTGTTTGTAAGGGATGGTGACAGCGAGGCCGCGGAAATCAGGATTACTCGATACTAAATTTTGAAATTTTGAAATGTTATCTATTGGAAAAAGTTCAAAAGAGCAATTTTGCAATTGCTCTTTTTGAAACTTTTCCGTAAAATATTTTTTTGAGAACGAATGGCCCAGTGGGAAACCAATCAGGCCATAAATTTTCATGAGGATTAATTTAGAATGACTGACTATCTGCAAAAATAACCACCGCTGCTCAAGTTTAGTTTAGGCGGGTGAAACTTTATTTATCGAGATATAATTCAAATGTATCGCCTCTCAGCCCAATTCTCATGGTTTCAAGTGCGATTACCTCGGTTGGAGCAATGTTCCCCAGGTTTACATTGCAGCCTATTAATTCAAGAAAGTAAAGTTGCTGAGCCTTTTGAGGAGCTTCCCAAAGGATTTTTTCCTCTGGTATCTGAGTTAAAATCTCCTGCACTAAGCCTTCGCGAACTTCGCCTGATCCCCTATAGATTCCTACATTACCTGCCTCCCGTGCTTCAGCAATCACGTACGCAGAACCTGCTTCCAGCTCGGCTTTCATCAATTCAATCCATTTATAAGGAGGAATGATATGAGCAGCATCCTTGCTGCCTACTTCGCTCAATACCACCCCATGCTTCGTAAGTTTTTCAATATAGCCGCATTTTTCTGCATGCGGAATGGTAATTGATCCATCACTAACTTCCATATAGCTTACGCCAAATTCTTTACAAACATTTATATATTCATCAAACTGATTCCTGATTAGGAAGGCTTCAAAAAGAGTACCCCCAAAATAGACAGGCATATCGTAGGACCGGTAAACCTCGAGTTTCTCTTTCAAATTCGGGGTAACAAAAGAGGTTCCAAAACCCAATTTTACAATGTCAATATGGGGTAAACCAACATCCATTAAATTCCTGGCCTCCTGGGTACTTAAGCCTTTATCCATTACCATTGTAAGACCGTGAGTTCGTGGACGTAATGTACGCTCCGGTATCTGAGTGAGATTAAAATTCATAAAAACTTTGGGTTTTGAGGTCGCAAAGGTATCTAAACAAAAGCAAAAAAGTAACAGCAGGCAGAATGCTACCACTATATACCGTCGCTATGCGAACTGTGACCAACGTAGACTATAAAGATTTTCGTTTTTTATACCTGGCAATGATATCTACCACGTGCTGATGCTGCAGCATTGCTGGATTAACCTCTATGATTTTTTTCACTAGTTTAGGATTTATCGACATCCCGTGTTCAAGACATAAGAAGGCTTCTTTGAATTTACCGCATCCGTACATAAACATACTCTGGTAAAAAATGAAGATCGGCTTATGATCTGTTTGCTCAAAAGCAAACTGCGCGTATTCCAACCCATCTTCAAACATATTTGCCATTTGGAGGCATTTCAATAATTCAGTCCAACCATTAATATTTTTTGGTCGAACACGAACCACATTTCCGAAATAGGTGATTGCCTCATCAAAATTATGCAACTGAACATAGCATTGCCCTAAAGCTAGATTGTACTCGGGTTGCATTTTATGCAGCTTTGTGGCCAATTGAAGACTTTTAATAGCATTATGCCAGGAACCCTCGTTCATATATGTTCCCGCAATCTTATAAAACATCTGGCTGTCCTCTGCGTTTAAATGGCTCGCCTTTTTATAGTTAAATCTTGCCTGGGCAAAATTGGCCATTTTATCATAACAGTGCCCGATAGCTTCATATATTACATACTCCGGCATTGAGAGTTCCAGCACTTTCTCCAGCACTTCTATGGCATCTTTGTATTTACGAAGACGTAGATAAGCATCACCAAGATTCCTGTAAGCATAATCGAATTTTTCATCAATGGCAGCTGCATACAAATATGCGTCGATTGCTTTCTCATGCAATTTAATTCCCTGGTACGCTGCACCCAGGTTAAACCAGGCTAATTCATTAAAGGGATTCTCATCTAGAATTTGGTGGTGGAGCTTAATGGCTTCCTCATTCCGGCCAGTATAATCAGTCCAGAAACAAATTTTGTAAAGGGCCTCTTCATTGTTAGGATCCTGTTGCAGGATCAATACAAGGCAGTCAAAGACTTTTTCAAAGTTTTCATAATCATCATAAACATCTGCCAGCTCAAACAGGAGGTCAATCTTTTCCACAGATTCAAAACGAGTGATGGCATCTTCCAGGATCGCGGCGGCTTTCTGTTGCATATCTAAGGCCAGATAAGCATCTGTTTGTAGTATATACAGCGATGTTTCATTGCTATCAAGTGATTCAGCTCTTGATAATATTTCTAACGCTTCGTGATATTTTCTTAAAACTATAAGAAGGTTGGCTTTCTGTAGTAAAAGGCCGGAAGAATAGGAATATTGCTCAATTGCATAATTGGCGGCTTCAAGGGCCTTCTCATATTGCTCAAGTTCGTCCAGGTGATCAATGATAAGTTCAAAACCGTCTTCCTCTATGAAAGAATTTGGCCGTCCGGCCTTCAAATTCTCAAATTGTAGAAGTAATGCCTTCAGCTCCTCTTTATCCTGGCGGTAAGGGTATTTACTCATCTTATTGTGGTAGGTTATTGTAATTTAAGCAATTTAGGGTCGCCAAAAAAATTTTAAAACAATAAAAATTACGCACTCCCGTTGTAAAGCTATACAAATATATATTCCAAAATACCCTATAACCCGCGGAATATTTAATATATTTGTGTCAATAAAGAGAGTCAAATGAACAAAATTCTTCAAATATCACTTGCAATCGTGGGTTTGTGTGGTATTATGCTCTTTGGATATGCAGATAGAGGTATTGCAAAGCGAGGAAAAAACAGGATTATGCTGAATATCAGTTCTTCAAAAACTTTTACCAGCAATCTTTCCATTAACCTAAAAACTGGGTTGAAATATAGGGGCTCTTTATTGTCATCTTCATCTCGGACTGCTACTTCCCCCGTGGCTCAAACTACGGTCGTCACTTATCAAAAAGGAAATACAATTTATGTTATTCCTTACAAACAAAAGATAGTTGTTCCTGAAATGCGCCAGGGCTATACCGGCATGAAGTTAATTATCAGATCAAATTAATATTTCCTGTTTTGCAGGATTTCTATTTTCCCTCTTTTTTTAATTGTTGGTTTTCTTCATAAGTCATAATCCGATATCCTGCTTTCGGCATATCGAACTTCGCCATTGGCACGGCATCATAACTTATCTTATTCAAGGTGTGCTTAATCGTTAGATTGCCCGACGTAAGCGAATATTGCACAGGTAGCCCGGGAAGCTGGTCGAAAGAGTTGTTGTAATCTTTATTAGAAGGCACGATATCCGGGGTGAAAAAAATCTCGAACGTTCTGCCATCCTGGGTAGAAGCAGTTGCTTTTTTACATTGATAGCCTTCTATATTTACAATCGAGTTATCGATCGAAAATCGAAGGTTATTGTTCCACCGATTCTTTTCTTTCCAATTTTCCTTCGTAGCTGTAATCATTAACTTCTGCCCACTATATTCTTTAAGTATGTAGCCTTTCTCCTGTCGGCTATCATAAACGGTGCTTTCGATACCAAGACTATTAATCATCTCAGTACGACTTGCCGAGGGTCTTAAATAAACCTTCAACTCTGCACCGCTAAGATTGTTCGAGAGCGCACTTTCCCCTTTAGAAGATTGGATAGATATTTTGTAAGTGAGCGTGCCTTCTGAAAATACTTTTTGAGCAAACGAATGCTTGCCGGATGTAAGAATCAAAACTATAAGAGCTATCCTGAAAAATATTTTCATTTTAATTATTTATGAAATTAAAGGTAATGTAATCTTACCCCACAGAAAGGCTTGTATTACAACAAACAAAAAAACTGCACGTGGTTACATGCAGTTTTCGCCCCGCTTTAACGAAACGTTTTACTTTTTTACCTTTGTTTTTTGCTCCTGTATTTTTTTCTGGGCTTCCTGCATGGCCTCCATTCTTTCAGCTAGTTTAGATTTTTTCACTGGTTTCTTCCGGTTCTCACTGATCTCCGCAAGAATTTTTTCGTGGTTGATGATGTATTTCTGGATTACTATCTGTAAGATCAGCGTGATGCTATTGGAAATGGTGTAATACCATGTTAAGGCTGCAGGCAAATTATTAAATACACCCAATAACAGCACAGGAAAAATGTATGGCATATACTTCATTACCGGGTTGCTATTATCCTGCATGTTACTCATGCTGTATATTGATATAATTAAACTTGTGGTTACAGCCGTAAGAGTAAACAAGCTAACATGATCACCGTAAAACGGAATGGAAAATGGCAGTTTAGCGATACTATCGTACGTTGCAAGATCATTGGCCCAAAGAAAATTCTTGCCTCTCAAGTCGATATTTGATTGGAAAAAGTAGTAAAGCGACATGAAGATCGGAATCTGCAAAACTGCAGGCAAGCAACCGCCGAGGGGACTTACTCCCGCCGTTTTCCAAAGCTTCATTTGCTCCATACTGAAAGCTTGCTGATCCAGCTCGTTTGTTTTAGGGTTTGTAAATTTAGCTTTTAAGGCATCCACCTCAGGTTTAAGCACTTTCATTTTTGCTCCACTTAAATAGCTTTTATACAATATGGGCGAAGTAATCAGGCGGATTAACAGTGTTAATAACAAAATCACTATTCCCATGCTTGCTATATTCCGCTGCAGGAAATCAAATACGGGGAGCAGGAAATGCCGGTTTATATATTTTACAAATGAAAATATTCCGCTTCCATAGGGTACCATATTTTCCATCTGATTATTGTATTTCTTCAATATGTTATAATCGCTGGGCCCATAATATAACTGCAGCGGAACAATGGCCAGTGTTCCTGGTTG
>JANXYS010000303.1 GCA_025355935.1 Chitinophagales bacterium
CTTACCCGGTGCATGATAACAATCAGAAATTGTGCGTATAATCAGTCAGCGCGGCCTCAAGTGTTGACAAACAAACGTTGCGGTTTCAACCCAATGTTCACTTTATCGGGAGAGAGATTATAGGGTTTAAACTGTCTTTTCAGGATCTTAGAATCATTCAATTCTACGAACTTGAATGCCCGACACACAACTGCGCATTCTGATATATCAAAATAGTCATTTATATTTATAATATAATATAAACTCACAAAAGGTTCAACCCTACCACCCACGACAAATTGCTGTTTGCTGTTTTGGGTAGAGTCTCTTGAGGGGAACCGGTGTGGGCCTTGTTATTAGTGGTGGAGTATTAGATGGTGCCGATTTTAAAGGAACAAACACCTGCTTTTCTTTGGCATTTCTTCTACAGGTTTAATAGTCGGCCTCGAGGGGCTAGCTTGTCCGCATAATGTATGGAAAATTGCAGAAGAAAGAGATTTTTTGCCAATATCGATTTCATGACGCAATCATGTCTGGTCACTCTTGCGGCAAATTTGTGATAAAAAACGCTGTTCTTTTTAAATTCAAAATCTTTTCTATAATGAAAGCAAAAAAAATTATTTAAAAAACTGCACCTGCAGAAATTAAAGCGAGTGCATCAAGGCATAACCCACATCATTGTGCAGCCTCCGTGGTAATGTTAAAAGAAAAATGATGAATCAGAAATTACAGCAATTATTAAATTCTATTCAACGGTTGGCAGATTTAAGTATCGATGAAAAGAAAGCATTGACGGAATCAGTGCAGGATGTTGAGAAAGAAATGGAAATAACTACATGTGAACTTGACCGCACTGAAAAAATAAAACGTACTACGGCCATTTTACTGGAAGAAACTATCGAAGAACTGGAACAAAAAACAAAAGCTATTGAAGCAACATATCGTGAATTGGAAATTGAATCTTCACTTGAAAGAGTAAGAACAGTAGCGATGAGTATGATGAAGCCTGATCACATGCTTGATGTTTGCAAAATAATTTCACAACAATTAGAACTGCTGAAGGTAAAAGAAATCCGCAATGTGCAAACTGCCATATTCTACAAAGAGAAAGGCACTTACATGAATTATGAATATTATACTAAACACGATAAAATTGTAGTTACCGAAACAAACTACACGAACAATGAAATACATACCGCTTTTGCTGCGCAAATGATGAAAGGTGCAGGAGAATTTTTTTCAACCAATTTAAATGAAGAAGAAGTAAAAGAATGGATTACCTATCAAAAAACAACTAATGTATTTATTGATGATTTTTTATACCATGCATCATCGCTCAATTACTACTGGCAATCGCTTGGACCCGTTGCTTTAGGTATATCAACCTATGCGCCATTAGAACAAAATGACAAGAATCTATTTAATCGCTTTGTAAAAGTCTTTCAGTTAGCATACAGAAGATATCTGGACATTGAAAAAGCAGAAGCACAGGCACGGGAAGCACAGATAGAAACTTCGTTGGAAAGGGTAAGAGCACAGGCCATGGCCATGCGTACTCCTAAAGACCTTACGGGAATTTGTGAAATGCTGTATGCAGAACTAAATAGCCTTGGATTTACTGAGATAAGGAATGCGATGATCAATATTCATGATGATAAAAAAGAAACTTTTGTGAATTATGATTATTCGGATGAGATAGGTAAAAGCATTAATCATTTAACCTACAATATTCATCCTTTAATTGAAAAGCAAATGAAGGAGATCAGGAATGCAGAAGGATTTTCTGAAACATCATTTACAGGTAAAGATCTGGAAGACATGATAACGTTCCGGAAAAAGATAGGTGAAAAAGATGATTCGAGGATCGAAAAGGCAGAGGCGATGTATTATTATTTTTATTCGATCGGTACCGGCTCTATTGGAATTTCTACATTCAATGTTGTCCGCGGAGAAATGCTAGATGTACTTAAACGTTTTAGAAATGTTTTTACGCTCGCCTACCAACGCTATAGAGATATAGCACAAGCCGAAGCACAGACAAAAGAAGCACAGATTGAAGCTGCTCTGGAAAGAGTGCGGAGCCGAACCATGGCTATGCATAAAAGCGAAGAAGTTATGGATGTTGCCGGGTCCTTGTTTAAGGAATTGCAAAAACTTGAATTTGCATTTGGTGCCAGCAGTATTCTTATAATGGATAAAGAATCGGGTGATACAGAGTATTGGATGGCAGGCTTTTCCAGGGACAAATTCCCAGAAAGTTACCGATTAAAATATTTTCAACATCCTTACCATGATGCACTGCTAAAGGCTTGGAAGTCTGGGGAGAAGTTTCTTGTGTACACCTTAGAGGGCGAGGCGAAGAAAGCATATGACAAAGTATTGTTTACACAAACTGGCTACAAAAATATCCCCGCAGAAGAACAAAAGATGATGAAAGCAATTCCATCAGTCACTTTCTCCATCGCATTTACAACACATGGTGCCATTCACTGGGGGCCTTCACCGCTAGTAGAGGAACAAGATGACGTTCTACAGCGCTTTGCTAAGATTTTCGATCAATCGTATACCCGTTTTCTTGATCTGCGAAAAGCAGAAGCACAGGCACGGGAAGCACAGATTGAATTGGGATTGGAAAGAGTGAGAGCAAGAGCTATGGCCATGCAAAACTCAAGTGAGTTGGCAATTATTGTAGATACTGTTTTAAAGGAGCTTACAAAATTGCATGTAATGCTGGACCGTTGCACCATCATGATAAATGATCCAAAAACTTTGAGCTCAACATGGTGGCTTGCCAATCCGGAAACACCGTTACCTCCTATTGGCTATTTCGTAAAATATCATTTATACAAACCATACCTAGAATATATTAAAGCATGGAAAGCACGTATTGTAAAATGGAAGTATGTGTTAGAAGGAAACGATAAAAAAGAATGGGATGATTTTATTTTTTCAGAAACAGAACTCTCACATTTACCTGCGTCGCTAATTGCCGGTATGAAATCTTTAGACCAAATTTTTTTAAATGTATCCTTCCACAATTTTGGAAGTTTGACCGCCTCCAGCGTTGAGCCTATTAAGGAAGAACAGTTTGATATTCTGCTTCGCTTCGCCAAAATTTTTGATTCCACATATACCCGTTTCAACGATTTAAAACAAGCCGAAGCACAGGTAAGGGAATCGCAGATTCAACTGGCATTGGAAAGAGTTCGTGCACGAAGCATGGCTATGCAGAAAAGTGAAGAGCTGGCGGATACTGCCTTTGTTCTTTTTCAACAGTTTAAGGAACTGGGGGAAACGCCCCATCAGGTAACCATTGCAATAATTAAAGAAGATGAGGGTTTGGTAGAATTCAATATAACCAGTGGTGATGGAAGCGGAG
>JANXYS010000332.1 GCA_025355935.1 Chitinophagales bacterium
AGGTGCAGGTTATTTCGAAAGCAGGACAGATCATTTATAAAGGTGAAATTGTAATAGCTGGCGGCGTTGAGCGAAAGTATATACTATTACCGGCCGTTACAGCAGCTGGCGCTTACCAACTAGAAATTTTTCAAAATAATACCCTGAATTTCCAGCAAGAGTTGATTCTTCGATAACTTTTTAAGAATAAACATCGTATATGGGAGAAAATACTAGTTTTCAAGCTACTAGTTTTCCGGACTTGAGATGTAAATGCAGTGTTTAAAGGTCGTGATGGGCACAACTATCGACTCGCTGATTAGGGGATAAGCGTAAAAAAACCTATTTTTGTCTTACTTGAAAAAACACGAATGAAACTAATAAAACAATTTTTTCTAATTACGCTTATCATTGTAGCTGCAACTTTATCGCCGCTAGTTAGTAGTGCTCAACCGACTGATCCATGCGGAGATCCTGCTGATCCACTCTGCCCGATTGATGGGGGTGTAAGTTTGTTGATTGCTGCGGGCATTGGAATTGCAGCAAAGAAAGCGCATGATGCGAAGAAGACCCAGGAATTAAAGTAACTTAGTGATATTACAATCTTTGTGCCCCTGCCGGATGGTGGGGGCATTTTTTTATACAAATTCCACGGATTCGAAGGCACGAATTGCACTGTGAAAAATTATTCTTCGAATTACAGGAGGCTTTTTTCTTGTAGCACGAATTTGAAGATCAAATTATTCGAATTACACGAATTGGGTTCACTTCGTGAACTTTATAGACCGATCTTCCAACTGATATATCCGCGTGGCTTGATATTTTTACCAAAAGAAGATGAGGGCGATTTTTGCAGACTTATGCCCAGTCTCCTTACCCGCGCCGAGGGGATATCCGGCACAAATGTCTTATTTCTGCTAACGCCTACCCAGACACGCGGCATTCCTCTGGCAATTCGTCAACGGTAAGTGATATAATAAAAAATTCCACCCTGTTTTTCCTACCTTCATGAGGACTAAAAAACTTCCGCTCATGAAGACACGTCTTATATCAGGCATCGTCATCATTTTAATTTCATCATAAGCAGCTGCCAGAAAGATTTTATCGCAGCGGATCCAACCGGTGTAATTGATTCTGTCATTATTAGTAGCCATGACAGTACACTGCTAAAGGAATTTATTGAACTTGATACAACCCGGACCCATCCGTCAGACACTATCTCACATTCGATTATTAAATATGATGGTTTAAGACGCATTGCAACTTTACAATCGGTTGATTACCACGATATGTCTTTGTGGTTGAACATCTTCTATTACAACGGAGCAGATAGTTTACCCTATAAGCTCATTCGCTACGTCTCGCCGCTGGGAATTTAAAGTTACGACACCACTGCCCAGTATTTCCGTTATGATGCGCAGGGGCGCTGTACGTTTGATTCTACTCGTTATGATGCCGCTGATATCACAACAGTATATGATGTATTTGCTTTTACTTATGTGGGTTCAACTATTATCGAGGAGTTTCAGGAAGTCACGCGCATCAATGGTTTCTTTTCTGAAACTTCTGTTAACCTGCCTGTATATATAAATAATCATGTAACGGCAGTTGTTGATTCAGTTGGTAACAAAAAACGGTTTGAAGCGACATTGCAGTATGACAACAAAATCAATCCATTTCAAAAGTTCAATTTTAACCGCCGGATGATCGATGCTGAATTTACATGTAGCCTTAATTTTCAATTTGCCAATTTAACGGAAATTGACCAGGTCATTGACGGCGTATATATCCATCATTACAAATACCAATATAAATATAACTCACGAAATTTGCCGACCTCAATGATTACTCAAAGCCTTGGAGATTATTCAACAGAGGAAAACAAATCGATATCTATTTATACAGATAAGTAAATTTGACCGCTCGCGCAGATATGCGGGGTTGCGTTTCGCGAGTGGTGTATCGGTGTGGGGATGCTCGCGCCCTAATACGTGTCCTCACGGACCGGATGATCCTCCTTGCTCGCGCAGATATGCAGGATTGGGTGTTGTTTGAGGGCTATCTGTGTGGGGGGTGCCGCTCTCACCCCTATCTGTCCTTGGGGATCGGACGATCTGTCTATCCGCTTGCGCAGACGTGCAGGGCTTGCTTGCCCCCTCGCGCAGATATGCAGGGTTAGGTTTTCGGGAAAGGGGTATCTGTGTCTAAATGATGATTATAGTGTGTACGATAACGTTAAAATATGCTTACTTTTTATTTTCTTGATAATGGGAAGTACCAAAAAATCAATACCGATAAAATCGGGAGGCCACCGCGTCAACACACCAATGGACAGACCGTGTGGCAATGAGTAAAATTTTTTTAGACGGCAGATCTATCAGACGGTAATTGAATCGATGTGTTTTATTAATTATTACCTGCGAAAACTCCTGTTTCTTTTCTTCTTCCTTTGTCCGTACTTTTTGCCTTGATGCAAAAAGTACCAAAAAAATCAAGGCGGACATAAATCGCTCCGCGTATTCCGCCAGCCCGCGCGTCAACACTCTAACAGACAGACCGTGTGGCAATCAGTATAAGTTTTTCTTGGAAAGTCGGCGCCATCATCTCAATGATTCTCTTACTATAGCTTCAACGATAATGTTTAAGGTCTCTGACCGCTGTCGCGGAAACATTTCTCCAAGCAGGATTTCTCGCTTCCGTCATTGCATATTGCCAATTTTTTTGTTTGCACATTCTACCTTCTCCGCTCGCGCAGATATGCCGGGATGGGTGTTGTGAAAGGGGTATCTGTGTGGGGATGTTCAATAAAGTGAACAATAACCTTAGAAAGACTGCCTTTTTGAGCAAAAAATTGGTCTTTTACCTATATTTTTACTAGTTTTAAGAATTCAGAAAACCGTCTTTGAAAATTTATTTTGTCTTTATACTTTTTTTTCGTAATTTGAGTTTTCTGTGTGAAAACGACCACAAAACGGTAGCTGAGGGGTTATTTTATAGCAGTAAGTGCGGTAAATCCGCAAAAAATGGGGATAACTTAATCAATTCAATCTTTTTACCGGCTGCGACAAGTTTGACGTTAAGGTAAGTACCCGTGACAGGATTGAAACGGAGGTCCGCACCCGTGACAGGTTTGAAAAAGAGGTGATGACCTGTGACAGGTTTGAAACAAGGGTACGCACCCGTGACAAGATCGAAAAAAGGGTAAGCACCCGTGACAGGCTAAAATTCTTTTTGAAAGCTGTCACGCCATAACATAAGGCTGCTCTACCCGTTCGCCTTCTTAAAAGACCCCAGCAACTTAGGGACCTCGTAATGGCATCCAAAATAAATGTCACCTAAAACAATAACTGCCTCATTTTCAATTTATTATAGTAGCGTTGTGACATAAGTTCGATTTAATCTCCTTGCTCCAGATGGATTCTTTTCGTTTTGTCTAATCTGAGGATACTAACCCAAACAGCTTTCCCGAGTTCTCGAGTCCCTTTTAGGGACGATATATCGGTAACAAGGCAAGCACACTTGAGATCTCAAGTCCCTTTTAGGGACGAAATATCGGTTTAATATAGATAACTTATACTCGTCCATGAGCAAGTCACG
>JANXYS010000345.1 GCA_025355935.1 Chitinophagales bacterium
ATTACCATCCGGCCCTACACCATCAGAATTAAAGGCAAAAAGAATTTTGCAAGAAGTAAATTATATAATATGATCGAAAATAGGTGAATAAATTAGAAATAGTGTAATAACTACCAATATCTATGTAGCTGAAACGGGTGTTACCTCATAAACTGCACTGAATAAATAAAATTTGCCTGTAGTAACTTCCTTGCATTTATATCTTTTCCTGATTTTCTCCCCACGAAGAAATAAGCGCCCTCCTTTTATTATAAACAATGCGTTAACTGCAAGTTGTTCAACAAAAAAACTGCCACTTTGTTTAATGTCATACTGCTTAAGTTGCCTCAGCAGGTTTTCGTCGCCGCAGCTACTCGCCGCAGGGCTCCGCAATGATCGCATTAGAACAGATTCAAGATCGGGAGGAAAAATCTTTTTAGTAATAAATTCTTCCAGTATTAAACCAAACTCTCCCTTCCATTCACTTCCATGTGAGGAAACCTTGTTTCCAAACTTTTCATAGGTAAACAAATGAGCTAACTCATGAAGCAGGGTTATAAGAAAAGAGTATTTATTGAGATTTCCATTAACACTAATGCGATGACCCTTGCCCCTGAATGCATGGCGGTAGTCGCCAAGAATTGTTTGACGTTGTTTTGCAATGGTAAGTTGTACTTTGTAAAGATGGATGTAATGCAGAACGCTCTCGTAACTACCTGCAGGAATGTAGGGGATTAATGCACTAAAATCAACACGCTCCTTAGCCATTTCTCTTTCCGTTCAAATTTGTGGTAGAATATACTTCAACACCGAGATAAACAAGGTAGAGCAGCATCGAAAAAAAAACTGCTTTTTTATTAAATGAATTGCCGCTGGAAAGTGTATAAACCAGCACCATGAGCACGCAACTAAACATCTTTATGAGCATGCCAGTCATGATGCTGCGTATAAACACATTTGGGTTGCTATTTTTCAATGCCTGGCGTTGTATAAAAAATACAAATAAGCTTAAGAGGAAGATAATGCCGTTGGCTCCGAGCAGCACATAATTATTTAGACCAAAACGCACCAAGGACTGCCAGGCTAGAAAAACAATTAAATTAATGATAATAAAAAGGATCAGATATGGTAACATCAATCGCGACGCGGAAATCATGCAGAGTTTTTATTTTTTGGAGTAGTATCAATAATGATCTTGACAATCACCGAAATAATGATGAGCAAAGGTAATATCCATACAGCTAAAGGAAATTTAAATTTTAACCATCGATCAACCTTGAGGCCGGCAAATACAGCTATCCCAATGGCTACAAATAACTGCGTAGCCAACCCTGCATACTTCCAAAGTTGTGAATCGGTTTTGTTACTCATTGACTGCAAATGCCACCAGTTCCTGTTTGAGTTCTACTACACTGGCGCCCATTTTACACTGGCCGTTAAAACTAGCCGTTTCTTCGATAAACAATTTTGCGGTGGTAATATCGCCGTTAACGAATGCTTTTCCTTTTAGCTGCAGGAGGTCCTTAACTTCAATATTTCCATTAATCTGGCCAAGAATATCTGCAAGACGGCAAAAGATATCTCCATCAACAGTACCACCCGGACCAATTAATAATTTACCCTTACTGATAATGTTCCCTTTAAGTGTCCCGTCAATGCGCAAATCGCCGCTCGTTTCAATGGTGCCGCTGATAACAGTGCCTGTGCCAACAATGCTACTGGATGCAAGAGTACTTTCTTCCTGCCCCGTTCTGGTTTTGGAGTTAAACATAAAAGTGGTTTTTGGTAAGCGATATTTACCTAATAACGTATCCAATCCTGATTTATTCTCAATCATCGGTATTTTCTACTTTCGGAAGCGGAAGTTTGTTTGTATCCAGCTTTGGAACCTTACCTTCCAATACTTTCTGAATGTTGGTATAATACTGGCCTTGATGCGTAAGTGCCTGTTCCATAGAGTCGGTTCGAATTTTTAGCAAACGGTATTGCTTCATCTCAATAGCATTACCATAACCAACTCCGGGTAAATAATATTTTAATGGGGTAAATATGATGAGGGCGCTAGTGAGCGCTACCATTAATATAAAAATCGTACTGAACATAATGTAAACGCTCAACCTGGTTAATTTAAATTTTACAACTTCCTCGTAAGTATCCTCGTTCATTATCACTAATCGGTAATGATTACGAAGACGTTTTAATGTATTAGCGGTATCAAGTTTGGCCATGCTGCTTATTGAAGCTTAAAAGTACGCAACAGCGTGCATTCAAGCTAATTTTATAAGCATTCTGCACCATCCTCGATAACGAATCGTTTTTTAACATAATTAATATTGCCAAACCGTTAGATATCAGCGGACTCCTCTTATTTTTGACGGTATATTTGCAAAAAAAAACCGATATTTAACCCGGTTAAATTAATCACCATTCATGCCGATCCAAAAGCCTAAAATATTCTTTACTCTCTTGTTTTCTTTACTGGCTTTTTTTTCTGTTGCTCAGCCTACATGGACGCTCGACCCGTTTGGTAAAGAAAAAAAACCTGTGCAATACGAAGAGAAAAAACTGGCTTCAGAGAAAACCGGCGACAAAAAATTTACCCGCTTCCGCCGCATCATTCAGAATAATACTACTCACTATAATTTTTATTTTAACGCTAATAATAAGATTAACGCTGTAATAGAGCGTGCTAAACTTTCACAAAAAGACGATTATACCCAACTGTTATCCTTTTTTCCATATTCGCTGGAGAATACAGCCGCCCAAAAAACCGAACTTGATTCAGTTATCTACAAGGCAACTGCCGGTATATTATTACATGATCTGCGATCCGACTGGGTGGACAATATGTATCTGCTTATTGGTAAATCGTACTATCTCCAGAAAAAGTTTGATTCTGCAGCTCTTACTTTTCAATTTATTAATTATAACCTCTTCCCAAGAGGTAAGAAAGATGATGATGACCGGATAGTGGGAACCAACGACGCATCGGGTAGCGGAGCCCTTAGCATCGCCAACAAAGAAAAACGAAATATTATACAAAAGGTTTTAACCATTCCCCCTAGCAGAAATGATGCTCTAATTTGGTTGACCCGTACTTTCATTGAACAAGGCGAATATGGCGACGCAGCCGGAATGATTAATATTCTGCAACACGATCAAAACCTTCCTCCCCGTTTAACAAATGATCTTGAAGAGGTAATGTCGTAC
>JANXYS010000372.1 GCA_025355935.1 Chitinophagales bacterium
ATTACCAATCATACTTTCGTCTATTATAACACTATACGTATTGATAAAGTAAACCGCAATTGAATTGACAATAAAGAATAAGACCAGTAAAAATTTTCCAACAAAACGAGACAGGAAAAAAATCAGGTAAAAAACAAAAGCATTTACTACCAGCATTAGGATAATTAATGAGGTAATAATAATAACGCCGTTTAAACTTTTATGATCAACGTTCTTATAAACAAAAGTGTAAAACGGTAAATGGAAGAATAAAAAATTAATCAAGCTCATTAATAAAACAAAATGAGTCAGCTTCAAATTATTTTTTAACATACACACTGGTAATTTTATATAGTGAAACAACTAAACTCGCTAGTGCGCAATAAAATATGATCAAATTTTCATTAAGTATATTGTTAACTATGGCAATACAACCTGCCAGCAACAATAAAATAAAAATTGGATAGTATTTCTTATTGTTGATCCAGTGCCAGATTTTATATTGCTGGCTGATAAAAATACCTGCAAGTCCCGATATGTATCCGACAATACCGCCTGTAATAACGTCAAGCGGATAATGTGCTCCTACACCCACCCTAGTAAACGCTAAAATAAATCCTATGATAACCACGAGAAAACTCCACAGCATTTTGTATGTCAACTTTTGAGGCATAAATGCAAACAACAGAACTGTAAGTATTGTAAAAACCGTTATGCTGTGTCCGGAAGGCAAACTGTTATTTCCAGACAATGTTCTTCCAATGATAACAAAACTATTGTTATCGAATACCACAGCAGGCCTGGGAACTGCAAACATTTGTTTTAGTAAATTTGAAAATATTGCCGAAATAAGTGTTGCTGATAGTAAGGCGCCCCAAACTTCGGGAGCATAAAAAATAAGAAGAGTTAGGAATGATAAGAAAATCAGTGCATCCCCAAACTGGGTTAAGTTATAAGCTGTATTTGAAAATTGTGATATTTTCGAATTAAGAAAAAAGAAAGAATTTTTTTGAATTTGTATGTATCCATGGACAGATAAAGAGTCTTGAATATACAGGTATAAGACAATAGCAGTTAAAAGGCATAAGGGTAAGAGAAATAAAGATAGTTTGAGTCTTGAATAATTAATAATAACCTTCGTATTCATTATGTTTTTTGTTTACAGGTCTCTTTGGTAAATCTTTTCGTCCTGTACTGATACTTTTATTTAGTTAGCTGCCTGAAAGATTGGGCAAGTCAAAATTCCGCACAATGTTCAAAATTACCGTAGGGTAGTATTATCTAACTATCCTCACGGCTATTGAAGCTGGTTAAAAAATTAACGTTGAAGGTAATAACTAAAAGCCAAATAGAATTTGGCCGGCGTTAACAGGCCCATCATACTTTTACAATTCATAATGATTTTCGACGAGCAAAAATGTGACGTAAACATCTATTTCACACGGGAAATTTACACGGTTTGCAAAGTCAGCTTTACAATCTTTTAAAAATAGAAAAAGCATCCTTATCGTAATCTTTAACTTTCTTTAAATGCCTCACGATCTCTTTGAATGTTAAAACAGTTGTTATTTCAGTACTCCCAGCAATGCATCTAAAGCAGCAGCACAACCTTGTTGGGTCGGGTTTACTCCGCGCAATTGTCGCAATACCTTATCAATGGCATCGTCCACTTGCGTCCACTTGGCACTGTTCATAGGTTTTAGTTTGCCTTGTGCCTGGTCCCACTCATGTTCTAAATCTGCCACCCGGGTTTTTGCAGCATCCATTTTATTGGCTGCTACTAGTTGGCGAGTGTCTGCAGCAATAGTTGTAAATATCATCAGATCTCCCAACGGCGTGGTTGTTGCCGCGGCCGATTTTGATGTCTCTCCTTTTATAGTGGTTGATGGTACAGCAGGCACATCTTTTTGTAGGCTCGCATGTCGCCAGTAATAAGAAGTTATGCCTACAATTACAAATACTGCCACCGTAATTACCGTCTGCCAAATCAATCCATTGCCTGCATCATCGGCAGTTTCGACAACAGCCCTTTCCGTAATATCCTTCTTTGTAAAACTGAAGTAAAGTATAATAGCAAAAATAGCTGCCAGAAAAATTACGCTCGTAAGCGTAGCCCCCAGCCCAAGCCCACTATACTTGGTAGGTTGAGATAACAGATCACCTATAGATGCCCCCAGCGGCCTCGTCATAATGTAAATAATCCAGAAACTCAATACGGCATTGAGTTTTAATTGCCTTGCTACTATAACTATCAAAATAATTACCGCCACAATGATCCCCGTTACCAGGTAACCCAGCCCAAGGCTTTCCGCCATTAAATCTCCGGCTGCTGTACCCAGCGCAAAAGTAAACAGTACCGTAAGCCAATAAAAGAACTCCCGCCGCATTGTATAAATAGAATGAATGGAAAGTGTTTTTTCTTTGACATACCACAAGGCAAAACTCAGCAGCAGCAGCACTGAAAAAACAATGGTGCTCGTTTCCAGAGGAACACCCATTTTATCTGTAAGGATATCCGTAACCAGGGTACCAAATACACTGATAAAGACTACCGTTACCCAGTAAATAACGGGTACATATTTTTTTGCCCTCATCTGAAAAAACAGCGCCAGCAGCAGCAAAATCCCCATTACTACCGATGTTCCCGTTAGCCCGAAATTGAGGTTCACATTTAAAAAATCAGCAAAGGTTTCTCCTACCGTGGTGCACAGCACTTTTATGATCCAGAAGAAAAAAGTCACCTGCGGTACTTTGTTAAACAATGCTGTGTTCCGGTTGTTAAGGGCTGTATCCATGTGGGATGTATTATGTTTTTGTAATACTTATTCTGCAAATTAACTGCCTAGGCGAAGTATTCTCTTTAAATTGGAAAAATATAGCTATGCAAAAAGGCTGGTCGATGGTCGGAATAATTCTACACCCACTTTTTAAAATTTTATTAGCAGGCATCTTCCCACACGACGTTTATCTTCTTAGAGTTAGTGGAAAGACATAATAACAACGCTGCATCATTGAAGGCCGATAATATTTTAGCGTTAATCATCTTCATTTCTTCTTCCGTAATAAAATTCATAGCTGTCTTCATTATTGCTGTTTGAAACTTAGCTCTGCAAGCTTTTTGTTATACAGGCTTGCTAACCGGATTGAACCAACAAAACCGAAAACAATTTTCAAAAAAAACTTCTTTGACGTTTTAAATATTTTTTTTAGTTTTAATATAAGTTACAGATTTATTCCCTGATTTCTGTCTTGAGTTTATGCTCATGGGAACTACCGCTGGTAAAGAAATCGAATTACTAGTTTATGTTTTTAAGATGATAACTACAATCATTCCCGGTATTGTATGTTTTGGATGTAAAGAGAAACCTAAAGAAATATATTTACTTTTTGTAATTGTGTAATACAATACAACAGGTAAAAGGTATGCAGATCTATATCCATTTAAATTAGGTACAACATGAAACATAATATTTGGATGCGAACATTTAATTTGTTTGCATTAGTACTTGTGCTTGTTACATGTAAAAAAGATGAAACGGTGTATAGTACTCAAGGGGGAGCAACAGCATATCCACCACCCCCTCCCCCCATAGGAATTGCGCATGCACCTCTCGCACATGCGGGGAATGATTCAACTATTTATGTACCCTTCAGTACTTATAATTTGGATGCAAGTGCAAGTTTAGATTCAGATAAAAATATAATTTCGTACAAGGTGACAGTTACAGACGCAACCAATCTATTCTCTAGAGACACGATAAAAATAACAGTAAAAGAAGCAAATTGTGTTAACCCAAACAATGAAATCGTACTTAAAAATCTTTCCTGGAATTTTTCATAGATAATGGAAATTGATATTTATAACCTTTTTTCTCTATTACCACAAGGCGCTTTTTTAAAATCTATTTACATAAAAAGAGAATCAACTAACACCTGGGATTTAGTCAGTCCCCTGGATTGGACTTCTCCCAACTATGGAAAAGCACATGAATGGAGTTATGGAAATGGGATATTGGTTTTATTTCCTCCAATAACCAATATGGGCAATGATAACCCTGACGTAAAATTGGTTTACTGTAACTAAACTCTTTACTTTCTGCGTATTTACGACCGAAGTAATCTTTGTGCAGTCTAAGTTAGGCGCTGGCTAACCGACAACAAAGGCTTGCGCTTGTATAAAAAAATATATAATCCCTCACATATGTTGTTGTTACTCTGACTCCAATTACCTTCCCTATACTACCGAGTAACTGCGGTATTAATAAAGCGAAGGAAGTGCAGGCTTACAAACTTAGGCGGAGTACTCTGTTCTATAACTCCTTACATTGTTGAGTATCCAAATGATGTGTGTCAAAAGACAAATAAAGGGTGTATGATTTCTCGCATTCGCAAGGAGGAAGATTAGTATATCATCGTCCGAGGATACAGATGCAACCAATTTATTCTTTATAGAGACGATGACGATGATCTTTTTTTGCCTTTATCAAAAAGTCCAAGCGTTTCTTCATATGGCTCTTTTGGACGTTTACTTTCCGATACAGAATTTACTAAAAACATAATCCAGCACAGTATCACTTGTTACATCTCCGGTAATTTCAGAAATGAATTGCAGGCAGTGCCGCAATTCCAGCGCAAGGAGGTCGCCGGGAATGTTATTTTCCATGGATTCTTCAATTTGCAAGAGCGAAGCATGTATTTGCTGGAGCCCACCATGATGGCGGGCGTTGGTGATAACTATATCCTCCGAAGCCAGGGGACCGGACACCGTTTCTGAAAACAGTCGGGATTTAAGTGACTCAATTCCCTGGCCTTGCTTTGCTGCAATATACTCCACTTGCTGAAAGTTGCTAAACTTCGTTTTTAAAAGAAGGGGTTCTGCCTGGTCGGATTTATTAGCAATCAATATGTATTTTTTTGAAGCATCATCCAGGTCTGTAGTGATAATTGTCAAGTCAACGGCCTCCATTTCCTTCCAGTCGAAGATGTAGAGAACAATATCTGCAGCCCGCATTTTTTCGAGGCTTCGCTTTACACCAATAGCTTCTATCTCGTCGTTTGTGTGAAGCCTGATACCAGCAGTGTCTATTAGCCTAAAAATAACCCCATTTATATTTAGTAACTCTTCGATAGTATCGCGCGTAGTGCCGGCGATGTCACTTACAATTGCCCTGTTTTCGTTTAGCAATGTGTTGAGCAAAGTAGACTTTCCGGCGTTTGGCTTTCCAATAATCGCGACCGATATTCCATTTTTAATAACGTTTCCCAACTGAAAAGAACTTAATAGGCCGGCGGTGATTTGCTTAGCCGACCTGATCAGCGCGATAAATTGTGTACGGTCAGCAAACTCAACATCTTCTTCGCTAAAATCAAGTTCGAGCTCAATAAGGGCTGAGAAACTAACAAGGTCTTCACGAAGCTTTTTTAATATTGTGCTAAAGCCTCCACGCACGTTTTGAAGGGCGGTCTTCTGCGAAGCAGTGGTATTTGAATTTATAAGGTCGGCAACGGCCTCCGCCTGGGTAAGATCCAACTTACCATTGATGAAGGCGCGCTGAGTAAATTCACCGGGCCTGGCGAGCCTTGCACCCTTTGCTATGCAAGCCTGTAAAACCTGCTGTTGTATAAACGGACTGCCATGGCAACTGATCTCTATAATATCTTCTCCCGTATAACTGCGGGGCGCCCTGAAAACACCAACGACTACCTCATCAATCGACTCGCCTTCATTTGCAAAGATGCCGAGGTGAAGCGTATTAGCCGGTACATTTCGTAAGTCGGTTGCAGGAAATAACTTGCTGATGATGTCCATTGAGGCAGTGCCGCTCATACGGATTACTGCTATTGCACCGATACCGGGCGGAGTAGACAGCGCCACGATGGTATCATTCCAACCCGAAAGTTTATTCAGCATTTAGCAAAGATACCACCACGGACTAATTGTTAATTGATGATTTTCAAATCGTCCTTAGCTGTTTCATCGATATAATATCTTTTAATCATGCAGATCGCACTCTCGTCAATAACATTTACAAGGTTTTTAAATGTTGAGCGATTCGATGGTTTTATAATCAGCGTCATTCGATCGCTACCTACTGCTGAAATTACCCTAAGTCGTTTATCAGTTAATACTTTCCGTATTCCGTCGGGAGCGTAGGTCGTTTGGAGGGGTAGCGCGCTAATGCTGCTGCCTTCATAGTAATAGATTGTGTTATTTGCTCCCAATACAACGGTTAGTGCTGTTGATTCCGCAATCGCATCACGGCTACTGTCCTTATCATTTGGCACCGTCATATTCATCACTTGTGGTTGCGAAATAGTGCTCGTAAAAACGAAAAAAGTAATTAATAAAAAACCGAGGTCTACCATTGGAGTAAGATCAACCCGGGTGGTTTTTTTTATCAATTTTTTCACCATGCCCGTTTTCTGCTGCTGTTGTTGTGTAGTTATCTCGGCCATAATATTAGTTTTTAGTAAGATGGCCGGAAACTTATATTCCATAAAAAAGCCTCCTGTTTTACGAGGAGGCTCTATGAGAACATAAAATAGTACATTATTATTGGTCTGCAACAGAAAATGTAATTGGCTGCCTGCGGTAGGCATTTACATTACGTCCGTTTTGTAAAGCAGGAGTCCATTTCGGACCTTTCTTAATGATTTTCACTGCTTCTTCTTCCATTCCATAACCAAGTTTTGTTTCAGCATTTACATCGCTGATAGAACCATCTTTGCTTACGATGAAACGAACGATGACAGTATAGTTTCCACCTGCGGCACCATTATCAACGGGAGTTTGCGCATTAAGGTTGTTGCTTAAGTATCTTCTCCAGGCTGTTTGCCCGCCGGGAAATTCTGCTTCTACTTCAACTTTATTAAAAACTTTGTTTTCGTCATCATTGGTTTTCGGAACTTCCACTACCTGCGTACCTTTATCTTCAACAGGTGCCTGGACAATCTGCACTTTATTATCAGATTCTACTGTTTTAGTGCTAATCACCTGGTCTTCTTTGATCTCCTCAATCTTTTCATCCGGCTTAACTTCTTCATCCTTCACAATCTTCGGAGGAGTAAATTTCACCTGGTTGATTTCGGGCGGTGGTGGCGGCGTTGGTGGAGGTGGTGGAGGTGGTGGTGGAGGTGGCTCGTCCTTCTTGATTTCTGCCATCTGCGTATCAATTACTTCAATTTTCTCAGAGCCACTCTTATTAATAACATTCGCTAATACAGACCCGATTAAAATGAGGATAAGGAGGGCACCTACAAAAATCATCGCTTTCACGATCCTTGAATTGTAGGTTTTACGCAACTCATACGCACCGTAATCCTTGTTCTTTCCCTCGAATATAATATCGAGTATATCTGCGTTTAAAATTTTATTTGCTTCCATTATAAACTCTTTTGTTAATTA
The DNA here is from genome assembly GCA_025355935.1 of Chitinophagales bacterium. GTDB lineage: Bacteria > Bacteroidota > Bacteroidia > Chitinophagales > Chitinophagaceae > Ferruginibacter. The sequence continues at coordinate 7,385 of JANXYS010000372.1, forward strand.
GATTCAAAATAAGCGTTATTCCACATTTACTTGATGCCATTAGCTACTTCAGTCTGCCTGATTAATTCCTCTTCAGTTGCGGTCATATCAACTTCTGCATAGTGCCCCGGGGGAACATTGGAAATTGACATCTCATCTAGTAAGTTGATTGCATTTTTAAACGTTGAGTTCTTATCTGATTTAATAATGTACATCAGGTCGTCAATGGGCGTAGCTTTCTTTTTGCCTACAATAAGTTCGCGTATGTCCCTGAAACTGGTGCTCTTGAACTGCTGGCTGATAGTTGCCGGATCCAGCTGCCCGTAATAATAATACACCTGGTCTTTTTTACCAAGTAGGATTGTCATAGCTCCAGAATTCTTAACTTTTAGCTGCTGATTAGGATCGTCCTTTGGTTCGTTCATATTCATGGCCGTGCTTTGTGCCATTGTTGTAGTAAATACGAAGAATGTTACCAAGAGGAATCCAAGATCCACCATTGGAGTCAGATCTACCCTTGTGGACAGCTTTTTTCCTTTTTTAACGCCGGGGCCTTTTTTATGACCGCCACCCGACGATGTATCCATTTCTGCCATGTCGCAAATATTTTAATGAAATAAATTTTATTACAGCGCTTTCGACGAGTTGTACAGCTCCGAACCAACCGGAACGGGGGTTCCGTTAGTTACGATCCTGAACTTATAAATTTCGTTCTTTTTAAAAGCCGCTTTTATATTTTTAAAAGATGGGTAAAGTGCATCATTGTCGCCCTTCACCAGCAACTTTTCTTGCAACTTTGACTGATCTCCGCCGGCGTAAACGTTTGTAACACTTCGCATCCAATCTGTCATTTCATTGTTTGTTGTATCAGTTGGGATACCAGGCATTTTATCCGGTGATGGAGGCGAACTCATTGCTAGTAATCCCTTCGTCTGGTTTAATGGCATACCGTAGAATTGCTGCTTCTTCCATTTTGCCATCTCAGCCGGTGATAACTGCAGGCCTTTTGTAGAATTTAGATTATCAAGAATTTCTGCCTTTTTAGCGTCATCCCCCAACATCAGGAACGTTCGCCCGTCTTTTGTAAGCGTAATGATAATCGCATCCTCAGGTGCAACCTTTGCCGAAATTGAGTTTGGCGGCGTTATAGTAAGCACCTCCGGTGGCTTTTGCTTTGTTGCCAGGATAAAAAACGACAACAAAAGAAAGGCCACATCACACATCGCCGTCATATCAACGATGGTACTCTTGCGTGGTAATTTAACTTTTGGCATTACTAATTATTTAGATGATAGTACTATTGATGCAAATACTGCTCCTTTCCATAAATTTATTTATAGAGAGACGCATAAGATTGGGTTAAAGTAAACCCACTCTCATCAATACCATATGTGATACCATCAATCTTAGTCGTAAACATATTATAAAATATGATCGCGGTTGCTGACGTACCGATACCTAGTGCAGTATTATATAAGGCCTCAGAAATACCCTGTGATAATTTAGTTGTAGCTGCTCCTCCACCACCTTCAGAACCAAGTGCGGCGAAAGAAGTGATCATCCCGATTACAGTCCCAAGAAGACCAAGTAATGTTGCTACAGACGCGATTGTTGAAAGAAACACGAGGTTTTTCTCAAGCATTGGTAATTCAAGGGCAGTTGCTTCTTCAACTTCTTTCTGAATAGCCATTACTTTCTGTTCTGTACTTAACTCATTGTTATTGATCATATCTTTATAACGATGTAAGCCCGCTTTCATAACGTTTCCAACGGAACCCTTTTGTTTGTCGCATTCTGCAAGTGCAGCATCAACATTTTTATTTGCGAGATGGTATTGAACCTTGCGCACGAAATCAGCATTGTTGCCGTTTCCGTTGGCCTTAGAAATAGTAAGAAACCTTTCAATTACAAAAGTAAGTACGGTTAATAAACAACCTATAAGTATCGGAACAATTATTCCTCCCTGGTACATTCTGGAAAGAGCACTCTTTGGACCTTCATGATTTGGCCAGAATGCGCCGGTTCCAGGATGTTCAAAATTGCTTGAATTGCCAAGGGCAAATCTCCAGATCACATACCCAAGGATGATACACAAGAGCGGGGCCAACCATGAGATTGAATTCCCTGTTTTTTTCGCCTGAACAGACGTTACTGGCTTTACTGTTGCAGTTGATTTTGTCTCTGCC
>JANXYS010000428.1 GCA_025355935.1 Chitinophagales bacterium
CGGGCTTCATATTCCCACCTGTCGTTCGCTATGTCATCAAAATATTGATGGGCAGGCTGCGGAAGATCAATACTGAACCCTTTTTGAACAGGCGCAAAATGCACAGGTCCTGCTTCTTCTTTCTTCAAACGGATAGAACCAAAGAAACGGACCGCCTCTTCCCCGGCAACGTAGTCATCTTTGCCGCTCATCTTGAAAGTGATTACTTCAAAGGGGGTTATGAAAATCTGGTAACGTTGAAGGTCGCCGCGGCGTGTTCGATTGGAAATATCAAAACCCGGGTATCCATTATTTTGAATTATTTTTTTCGAAAGTATCCTGCCGGGAATATTTTCATACAGTAAACTATCTACTTTATTTTGAACTTCTTTTTGTGATTGACCAAGAAAGGATGCATAGGTTTTAACCCGTGTAACCAGGTAGTAAGAACCATTATTCATATCGGCGTACTGGCTTCTATCAAGCGGCAGGTAAGCGTTTCGCAAGGCATATAATTGCCCGGGAACATCAACAGTATACGCACCGTCCGGCGAAAGTTGGGTGCTGAAATTGACCTTCACGCGCAACTTATCAATATTGTCTTTTTGATTGGCATCCCTGTCTGCCATTTTTATAGGTCGCAGGGTATAACCCATATCCCGGAGCAGTTTAATCACGCCCCTGTTACCGGGTAAATGAGCAGCGCCAACCCCTGCAAAAAGGGACCTCTTCCTGATAATGCTGTCTATCGAATTTGCCTGTATTTCGTTTCTCTTGTAAAGAAATTTTTCCCTGAATGCAACGGACGACTCCATCATATTATCCAGCGAATCCATCAGATCAAGGTCGCCACGCCTGTATGCATTTTGCATTTTTTCAACGAGCCCCGACATCGTTTCGCCATCAAGGTCTATCTCCTTTTTCTTTTTTTCTTTCGACATGTCGGTGTAAGCTTCCAACACCAGCTTTTCCGATTCATAATAATCTTCTACTCCCGCAGGCGCTTTTCCGAGCTTTCGCCCCGTTTGAAAAATATACAAATCCAGGAAGGTATCTTCCTCAAAATCTGCCTTGGTTTGATAGGAGCGATACAACAAACTATTTACAACCGGTGGTTCACTGTTAAGCGATGATTTCAGAAGATCCTCGTATTTGCCGATGCGAAAGCTATTCTCAGTGAGGTAATCATTACCGGGTTCCTGAACATAGCTCGCATAATTCTTATTGAGATCGTTCAGCCTGATCATTTGCGGTTGCCAAACTTCCGGGTTTAATTCCAGTGCAACGGCGTCTACGCTTTTTAGCGCATAATAAAAAGAATCACTTAGGTGGAAGGCCATTTTGCTGCTAACGTGCATGGTGCCGAAAAGGTAGGACGGGCGCTTAAGTCCGTTGCCGGTGATTTGCCACAACAGGCTCGGATAGGTAATTTGTTTTTTCTGTTGAGCCGAAACCGGACTAATAAAACCTACGGAAAAACATAGAAAGAACAGGGAACGGTATACACTCATATGAAAGAAAGACGTTATTTGCCCTGATAAAGTTGCATGTTCCTTCGCAATCCACAAAACAATAGCAAAATAAGGGAGATTAATATTTTGCAAAGCAGTTCGACTTAATTATATTAACTTCGCAGCCTTTAAAATCATGCCGTAACATGATAAATGCCTTTTCCAAAAGGCTACCTATCTCTGTAACTCTACAGTACCTGGCATGTGATAAATAACATTATAACTAAATTTATTACATGAAATTATCACAATTCCGATTCGATCTTCCTCTAAACCTTATTGCCCAACACCCTACCAAGAAGCGCGAAGAGAGCAAGATGATGGTTGTTCACCGTAAAACCGGGCAGATTGAAGACAGGCACTTTAAGGATATCATGGAGTATTACGATGACAAAGACGTTTTCGTAGTGAACAACACGAAGGTTTTCCCGGCACGTATGTACGGCCGCAAAGAGAAGACAGGCGCCAAGATTGAGGTTTTTCTTTTGCGTGAATTAAACAAGACAAATAAATTGTGGGATGTAATCGTTGATCCAGCCCGTAAGATTCGTGTGGGTAATAAATTATA
>JANXYS010000429.1 GCA_025355935.1 Chitinophagales bacterium
ATCCCTAAAAATGCACATGAATCGAAGAGGCCCGCAAGGGCCTCTTTTAATTTAATAGGCGCCGCCATCAGCAACGCCCATCCCTGTATTTATTGATAATGAGTGTCAGCAGTCACGCAATTCCGTCTAAAAATGCCTCCATCTGCGTTACGGTTCCATTGTTTTGCCCCAAGGTTAACGACCGAGCTTCCGTTGATGGTGAAATTTCCCAGGATATTATCAGGAGTAACTGTACCAGCCAGGTTCACCGTTGGGCTGTTCGCCATTCCTACAATAAGATTTGGAATCTTGAAATAGGAAACTGAATTATTATACGTGATTGTTTGCACTCCCGACTTGTCGAGAATTACCGTACCTGCAGTGAAGTTGGTATTAGTTGTACCGCGCACTCCTATTGACAAATCGCCCTGAAATTTAAAGGTGCCGGTTGTGCCTAATGCGTTTGATCCAATTAATATGGAATTGTTATTAACCGTGGTTCCATCATCAACGGATACATTTCCTGAAAATGTATAGGAGGCGGGGTCATTTCCCACTGTAAACAGCACCTTTGAACTTGCAGAGCCATTTAGAGAGCTAAGTGTGGTGGTACCTCCAACCGAGACAGTTCCGCTGTTATCAACTGAAATACTGTTGTCAGATCCTGAACTATTTGCATTATAACAAATTAAGTTTCCACTAATGGCTAAGGTATGTAAGGCAGGGATAATGATGTTGATGTTATAAGGTCGACTGGCAGGTATTGCACTAGAGGAGTCGGTAACCTTAAATAGTGTCGCTACAGAAAGATCAAAGCCACCCAGGGTGACCGTTAATGCGTTGCTTCCCTTTGGTGCTGGCCCTGTGGTTAATATTGTTACAGAGTTTACAGTAAGATTGGCGCTAAGCGATAAGGTATATGCGGCAGTTCCGGTGATCTTTATCACGAGGTCGTCGGTTGGGAGAAGGGCCGTCGCGCCACTCCAGTTTACTGCAAGATTCAAATCAGTGCTTACGCCTACGGCACCTGCCCCCATCCAGTTTCTGGTTGCTGCATCGGATGTGCTGGTGACTCCGGCTGCAAAAATCGAAATTATCAGGACATTCTTTAATGCCTTCAGCTGTATAATTTCTCGGATTTTACGTTGAAATGTACAATTCTTCATAAGTCTTGGTTGGGTTGTTGCCCATGGTTTTTTTCGCCGCCGTTTTATTGCTATGACGCGCAATAACAAAACAGCATCAGATTATTATGATTTGTAGGGTACAGAACACGGATATCGAAACTGGCTTATTGAAACTTTCTTACAGGGCTATCATCATTTTACTACAAGCCGTTCGTGCAAATAACGAGATTTAGTGTAGTTTATTGTATTAGGATCGGCAGTCGGTAGTGTCATTGATGGAAATGGAAAAAAATTTATTTGTCGAAAAGGGCATATTTTAGACGGAATTGCGTGACTGCTGACACTCGTTATCAATAGATCAAGGGATGGACGTTACTGATGGCGTCGCCTATTAAATTAAAAGAGGCCCTTGCGGGCCTCTTCGATTCATGTGCATTTTTAGGGATGCGGGGACTTGTATGGATATTGTGGATATTGTAACCAGGCGCGGGGTCCTGTGGCTTTTTATTCAATTATTACGTTCTGGGTATGTATTTTACCCTTCGTATCACTAACCATCAACTGATAGGTACCCGCCGCAGTTAGTGAATTTAGATGGATAGATTTCACATATCCAGCCACCGATATTTCTACCTTGTCGCTGTAGATTAACTGCCCGGCCTTGCTACTCAGTTGTACCTTGTAAGTTCCTTTTGGCTGGTTCGTAAAGCGCAATTGAACGTCTTTATCTACTACCGGGTTAGGATAAACGCTGATGCTGGATGTCAGAACCAGAGGTTCTACTTTTACCGAATTACTGTACTGAATCTTGCCGTCATTACTAATTGCTTTGATACGATAGAAATTGTCAAATGCCAGTGGACTAAGATCATTTGTGCCATAGACCGCAGTACCAGCCGGCGTTGAAGTAGCAGTAGTTGTTATGATGCTGCTAAATGCTCTGTCATCATCACTGCGTTCAACCTCGTATTTACTGACATTACTTTCGTTCTCTACTTTCCAGTTTACAGCAATACTGCGATCAGGATTGCGGGATGCTTCTACGTGGGTGATTGTAACCGGTCGAGGAGCAGAAATAGGTTTTTTAAAGATGATTTTAAACCTATCCGAAGCTGAAGAAGCAGGGTTAGCTGTTACAGCA
>JANXYS010000454.1 GCA_025355935.1 Chitinophagales bacterium
GAAATGTAAAAGAGAAAATAGAGCAGATCAAAAAAACGCTGCCCGAAGGCGTGGAAGTTGAGCCCTTTCTTGATCGTAAAAAACTAGTGGATAATGCCATCAGCACAGTGGAAACAAACCTGATTGAAGGCGCGTTGATCGTACTTTTTATCCTCATACTCTTTCTCGGTAATCTTCGGGCAGGTCTTGTAGTGGCATCTGTAATACCATTAGCCATGTTGTTTGCTATTTCTATGATGAACCTTTTTGGTGTTTCTGGTAATTTAATGAGTCTTGGTGCTATTGATTTCGGTTTGATTGTAGATGGAGCTGTTATTATTGTAGAAAGCGTGCTTCATGGTATAGCGTATTATAAAGGAAAAAATGAACTACGGCTCACCAACGAAGAAATGAATAATGAAGTGCACAGCTCTGCATCTAAAATGATGAATTCTGCCGTTTTCGGACAAATTATTATCCTGATCGTTTATCTTCCTATCCTTGCCTTGGTAGGAATTGAAGGCAAAATGTTTAAGCCCATGGCACAGGCTGTGATGTTTGCGATAATGGGTGCGTTCTTACTCTCGCTCACCTATGTGCCCATGATGTCTGCTTTGTTTCTCAGCAAAAAAATAAATCCGAAAAGGAATTTCTCAGACCGCATGATGGACTTTTTTCAGCGCCTTTATAAGCCGTTGATCTCCGTAGCCATTCGCAAAAAGTTAATGGTTGTTGGCATTGCCGCTACACTCTTTTTAGTAAGTCTGTTTGCGTTTACTCGTATGGGCGGAGAATTTATCCCGCAGCTGGATGAAGGGGATTTTGCAGTGGAAACCCGTGTGCTCCTTGGCAGTTCCATTAGTGAGATAATAGATGCATCTGCAAAAGCGCAAAAAATAATTTTAGATAAATTTCCAGATGAAGTGATACAGGTTGTGAACAAGATTGGCTCTGGTGAAATACCCACCGACCCCATGCCGATTGAGGCGGGGGATATGATGATCATCCTGAAAAATAAAAAAGAATGGAAAGTGGCAAAAACCAGGATAGTGCTGGCAGAAAAAATGGCCGCGGCGCTGTCAGTGATACCAGGAGTAACATTCGGATTTCAGCAACCCATTCAGATGCGTTTTAATGAACTCATTACCGGCGCAAAGCAGGATGTGGTATTAAAAATTTATGGGGATGACCTTGATGTGCTTGCACAGGAAGCTGCTAAAGTAAGCAGCAAGATTAAAAGTGTGCCCGGCGTGGAAGACCTATATGTGGAAGAAATAACGGGTCTGCCTCAAATACAGATTGAATATAACCGGGATAAGATTGCACAGTATGCTTTAAATATTGAAGATATAAATCGTGTTATTAAAACTGCATTTGCGGGCGAAACAGCGGGTACCGTTTATGAAGGAGAAAAACGTTTTGACCTTGTGGTACGTGTAGACAAAGAAAGCCGGCGCCGCCTGCAGGATGTAAGCAATCTATATTTTAGTACACCAAAAGGGGAACAGATACCGCTCAACGAAGTGGCAACGGTAGAATTTAAAAGCGGTCCAAACCAGATTCAACGGGACAATACAAAACGCCGTATAACCATTGGTTTCAATGTACGAAACAGGGATGTGGAAAGCATTGTAAAAGATATTGAGAAGATCATAGATAGAGATGTAAAATTTCCGCCAGGTTATTTTGTAACCTATGGCGGTCAGTTTGAAAACCTGAAAGCGGCAAATAAAAGATTAGCTGTGGCTGTGCCGGTATCATTGCTGCTTATACTGTTGCTTTTGTATTTTACTTTTAATTCCATGAAGCAAAGCCTCCTGATATTTTCTGCTATCCCGCTCTCTGCAATCGGTGGCATATTTGCATTACTTATCCGGGGCATGCCATTCAGTATTTCTGCAGGCGTAGGATTCATTGCGTTGTTTGGTGTAGCGGTATTGAATGGAATTGTGTTGATTGCTGAATTTAACCGCCTTAAAAAAGAAGGTGTTACAGATATTAATGAACGGGTACTTACGGGAACAAGGGTTAGGTTAAGACCCGTATTAATGACAGCAGCAGTAGCGTCGCTGGGTTTTTTACCCATGGCATTATCCAATTCATCCGGCGCAGAAGTGCAGCGCCCTTTAGCTACAGTTGTTATCGGTGGTTTGATATCTGCTACTTTCCTTACGCTGGTAGTTTTACCGGTGCTCTATATGCTATTTGAAAAGAAGAATAAGAAAGATACGAGTGTAACGGCGTCTTTAAACATCCCTGTTGTTATTCTTTTGTTGATTGCCGGTAGTTTTATTCCAACATTCTCCTTTGCACAAAGCATACATGATAGCGAGCCGAAAGTCTTAACCTTACAGCAAGCTGTAGATGAAGCTTTAAAAAATAATCTGAATATAAAAACGGCTAATTATGCTATTGATCTGCAAAAAGCATTAAGAAAAAGTAACACCCGTTTTGAAAAGACCAATATCTCAGTAACTGAAGGGCAGATAAATAGTGTAAAAGCAGATAATGATATCAGCATCACACAACGGTTTGAACATCCTGCGGTTTATAGAAACCAATTACGCTTGAGTGATGAAAAAATTAAAGGGGTTGAATTGGAGCTCGGTATTGTTCGACTTGATCTTGCGGGAGTAGTAAAGGAGGCATATTATGAATTAGTATATTTTACCAATAAGCGTTCCCTGCTTAACGCGCAGGATACTTTGAATAATAACTTAGTAAGAGCAAGTACCATCCGTTATAAAGTAGGTGAGGGCACCTTACTTGAAAAAGCAACAGCCGAAACACAGTCATTGGAAATAAAAAACAGGGTGCAGCAGAACGAAATGGACATCCTGATTGCACAACAGCAATTAAAGGTATTATTAAATACAAAAGATAATATTGCAGTTGCTGATTCATTAATCGCAAAACGGGTTTTTTTAATACCAGCTGATAGTGCAGCAGCTGTAAACAATCCTACACTGAAATATTTGCAGCAGCAAACAGCAATAAATAAACAGGAAACTGAACTGCAAAAAACTAAGAGCCTGCCCGATTTTTTCGGAGGTTATTACAACCAATCTATCAGGGGTTTTCAAAATGTAAATGGTTATGAGCAAAAGTTTAGCGGCCTGCGCAGGTTTCATGCAGTTCAGGTAGGTATAGCTATTCCTATTTTACCGGGCGGATATAAAGCTAAAGTAGAAGCGGCGAAGATCAATGAACAGGTTGCAGCAGCCAAAGCAGAATATGAGCAAGCAAAATTAAACAGCCGGTTTGCTGTCCTTCTCCAACAATACAATAAGCATAAAAGCGCAGTGGAGTATTATGAAAAAACAGGTTTACCTCAGGCCGAACTTATCATCAAAAATGCGGTAAAAAGCTTTAAAAGCGGGGAACTACCATTTATACATTACCAGCAGAGTCTTGCCACAGCACTAAAAATAAAAGCAGATTACATCGATACACTTTATCAATATAACCGTGTTGAACTCGCTATTGAAACCCTTTCGGGAATGAAATAAATTTAACATCAAAAAATTGTACATGAAACTTTTCATTAAAAGTATTTTCGCTCCAATAATTATTACAGCAAGTCTTTCAGCCTGTACCGATAGTAAAAAAAAGGAAACGGAAACTAAAATACTAACTACTGTTGAATCAAAAGCAGACAGCACTATTTCAAACCAGGTCACATTCACCGGGGATCAATATAAAATGGCAGGAATTCAGTTAGGGAATATAGAAAATAGGCTCCTCAGCGGTGTTATTAAAGTAAACGGCCTGATAGATGTACCGCCACAAAATGCCGTATCTATTTCAGCGCCGCTCGGCGGGTATGTAAGGAGTACAGGATTATTGCCTGGGCAGGCTATTCGCAAAGGGCAGGTAATTGCCGTAATTGAAAATACACAGTTTATAGATATACAGCAGGAGTATCTTGAAAGCAAAAGCAGGATTGTATATTTATCGCAGGAGCTTAAAAGGCAGCAGGAACTGCGCAGGGAAGAAATAAATGCAGGCAAAACCTTGCAACAGATATCGTCAGAATATAATATGCAGCAGGCAAGGATAAGGGGTTTAGCGCAAAAACTATCCCTTGTAGGTATCCGTCCCGGTGGTATGTCTAAGACTGCAAATTTATATTCGCCTATTACAGGTTATGTAACAGAAAGTAATGTGAATATGGGCAAATATGTACAGCCCAGTGATATACTCTTCCAGCTTGCAAATGCAAGTGATATGCATCTTTCGCTGAATGTATTTGAAAAAGATGTACGGCAGTTAAAGATTGGGCAGGTTATTTATTTTGCATTAGCGAATGAATCCACTTATGTACGGGAAGCGAAAATATTTCTTATTGGTAAATCAACGGGCACAGATGGTACAATACCGGTGCATTGTCATCTAACCAATTCCGGTGATCCTGATCTGTTGCCTGGCATGTATGTAAA